>DATFVP010000138.1:0-7278 GCA_035260285.1 Methyloceanibacter sp. | reverse complement strand
GCTTTTTTTGTAAGTGTGGCTTTCGTGCCAAGCCCTTCTGGCGCCGAGCTAATGCGCTCTCGCTTCCAACCCAATCTCGCGCATCTTCCGGTAAAGCGTGGAGCGGCCGATGCCGAGTCTCTTGGCGATTTCCGTCATGCGCCCGCGGTAACGCCCGAAGGCAAGCCTGATCATGTCCGCCTCAACCGCCTCGAGCGAGCGGATGTCACCTTCCTCGCTCAAGGCGGGAATGCCCACCGCATCGCGGCCGTTGGCCAACGGCAGATGGATCGTGGCCGGCGCCGTGGAAGACTGGCCGAGCATCACGGGCCCCTCGATGCGGGGAGCGGGGGCTTTCGGCGCCGGCGCCGGCGGCACGGTCACTCGATAGCCTTGCACATGGGCTGCGATCTGCGGGAACTCGCTCACGCCGAGCAGAGGCTGGTCGGCGAGGACCACGGCGCGGAACACGGCGTTTTCCAGCTGGCGAATGTTGCCTGGCCAGCTATAGCGCTTGAGCATGGCGAGCGCCTCAGGCTCGATCCCCTCGACGCGCTTTCCCTCCTCGGCGGCAAAGCGGGCGATGAAATGGCGGACGAGCTCCGGCACGTCGTCGAGGCGATCGCGCAACGGCGGCACCCAGATGGGGAGGACATTGAGGCGGTAGTAGAGATCCTCGCGGAAGCGGCCTTGCTGCACGAGCGTGATCAGGTTCCGGTTGGTCGAGGCAATCACGCGGACATCGAACTTGACCGGATACTTGAACTCGATGGCGCCGTCTTGCAGCGCGCGGAGCAGCTTGATTTGCGCCTCAGGCGACAGCTCGTCGATCTCGTCGAGAAATAGAGTGCCTTGATCGGCCTCGAAAAATTTTCCGGTTTGCTGTTGAGAATCGCTGGCGAAGGAGCCGAAAATGACCGTATCCACCAGATGTTCGGGAATGGTGCGGCAATTGACTGCGACGAAAGGCTTGCCGGCGCGGTCGCTCCCGCCGTGGATGGCGCGGGCGACGAGCTCCTTGCCGACACCGCTTTCACCTTCGATCAGCACCGGAATTGAAGATTTCGCCGCCCGTCGCCCGAGATCGACGACCCTCGCCATTATTTCGCTCCCGGCGACCAGATCGGCAAAGCCAAGCTCACCGCGGGCGGCGGCCCTCATCCTACTGATCTCGCCCTCGAGCGCATTAATCTTCAGCGCGTTCTTGATGGACACTTCGAGCCGCTCGGGGCTGACTGGCTTGACCACAAAGTCGACGGCGCCGGCCCGCATGGCAGCGATGGCCGCATCGATGCTCCCGTCCGCGGTCTGCACGATGGTCGGGTATTTCCGCGCCAAGGACCGCAAGGCCGAAAGCACCGCCATGCCGTCGGTTCCCCGCATCACGAGATCGAGCAGAATGAGGGAAATTTCCCCCAACGCATCCGCTTTCAGCGCGGCAATGGCTTTGTCGCCGCTTTCGGCCAGCGCAACGGCATAGCCGAAGCGCTTGATGGTCTCTTCGAGAATACGGCGCTGAGCAGGGTCGTCGTCGACGACCAGGACACGGTTGGGCATGACGCAAGACTCGCTACGTTACGCTGGAACCCCTCGGAGCAGACCCCCTCGCTCGCGCCCTTAGCGTGCGCTGTTGCGAGGCGCTCCCGTTCGAAAATTATGCGGCGAAACGGTAAATAAGCGCTTTATGGCAGTTCGATTTTGGTGAGGGTCGCTCTTGGCCCCCTCGCAAAATCGCCGTAAGAGCAGGTTAGATCGGCGCGCGGGCACGAAGGACGGAACGAAACACCAATGCAGCGGAAATACCTTCAATGGCCGGCAGTTCACGCAACTGCAGAGTCAGCTCGCGGCAAGGCAAAGCCCGCAAGTAGGCCCGGTCGCCCCAAGCAGAAGCTCGGGGCGCTTCCTGAGTGGAACCTCAACGATCTCTACAGCGCTCCCGATGCGGCGGCGCTAAAGGCCGATCTCGTAGCCTCAGAACGCGCGGCCGAGGCGATGCAGGCAAACTATGCCGGCAAGCTCGCAGCGCTCGCCGATGGAGGGAAGGGGGGCAAGGCGCTCGCCAAGGTAGTGCGCGAGTACGAGGGCTTGAGCGACCTCATGGGGCGCGTCGTCTCCTATGCGAGCCTGCTCTACGCCGCCAATACCTCAGACCCGGCGCGGCAGAAATTCTTCGGCGACATCCAGGAGAAGATCACCACGATCTCGTCCAAGCTGCTGTTCTTCCCGCTCGAGCTCAACCGGCTCGACGACAAGGTGCTGGAAGCGGCCATGGCCGATCCGGAGCTTGGACACTACCGGCCTTGGCTTGAGGACCTGCGCAAAGAGAAGCCCTATCAGCTCGAGGACAGGATAGAGCAGCTGTTCCACGAAAAGGCGGTGACTGGGCGCGGCGCGTGGAACAGGCTGTTCAGCGAGACCATGACCGGGCTTAAGTTCGACGTCGATGGGGAGAAGCTGAGCCTCGAGCCCACCCTTAATCGCCTCCTCGATCAGGACGAGACCAAGCGCCGGCAGGCGGCAGAAGCGCTGGCGCGCGTGTTCAAGGACAATGTGCGGCTGTTCACGCTGATCACCAATACTCTCGCCAAGGACAAGGAGATCTCAGACCGCTGGCGCGGTTTCGCCGACGTTGCCGACAGTCGCCACCTCGCCAACCGGGTGGAGAAGGAGGTGGTCGATGCGCTGGTCGCAGCCGTGCGCAAGGCCTACCCGCGTCTCTCGCACCGCTATTACGCGTTGAAAGCGAAATGGCTCGGCAAAAAGCGGCTCGCTTATTGGGACCGTAATGCGCCGTTGCCCGAGGAGCCGACGCAGAGCATCGGCTGGGACGACGCGCAAAGGACCGTGCTCAAGGCCTATGGCGATTTCTCGCCTCACATGGCGGCAGTGGCGAGCGAGTTCTTCGCCAAGCGTTGGATCGATGCACCGGTGCGCGAGGGCAAGTCTCCCGGCGCGTTTTCGCACCCCACGGTTCCGAGCGCGCATCCCTATATCCTGCTCAATTATCAAGGCAAGCCGCGGGACGTGATGACGCTCGCGCACGAGCTCGGTCATGGCGTGCATCAGGTGCTTGCCAACGCGCAGGGCCCGTTGATGGCGCCGACGCCTTTAACGCTCGCCGAGACGGCGAGCGTGTTCGGCGAGATGCTGACCTTCCGCGCGCTGCTCGAGAACGCGCCAAGCAAGCGCGAGAGGAAGGCGCTGCTCGCCTCGAAGGTCGAGGATATGATCAACACGGTGGTGCGCCAGATCGCGTTCTACAGCTTCGAACGCAAGGGGCACACCGAGCGGCGCGAAGGCGAGCTCACGGCGGAGCGCCTGGGCGAGATCTGGCTCGAGGTGCAAAGCGAGAGCCTCGGGCCGGCGATCGATCTCAAGACCGGATACGAGAATTTCTGGGTCTACATTCCGCACTTCATCCATTCGCCGTTCTACGTCTATGCCTATGCCTTCGGCGATTGCCTGGTGAATTCGCTCTATGCGGTCTACGAGAAGGCCGACAAGGGTTTCGCCGACCGCTATCTCGACATGCTCGCCGCTGGCGGCACAAAGCATCACAAGGAGCTGCTCGCACCCTTCGGCCTCGACGCCACCGATCCCAAATTCTGGTCAATGGGGCTCAAGGTCATTGAAGGCCTGATCGACGAGCTCGAGGCGATGGATAAGGTGTCCTAGCAAATTCGTCGGAGGGATCCGGCGCCTAAGCGCTCAATGGCTGGCGAAGGTTTCCGTGGACCCACCCTTCTTGATCAGCAGCACGTCGTAGGGCTCGAACTCGGCGCCTTGCTCCATACCGGGAGAACCGACAGGCATGCCTGGGACCGCGAGGCCGATCGCTTGCGGCCGCTCGGCAACGAGGCGTTTGATGTCGGTCCCCGGCACATGGCCTTCGATGACATAACCGTCAATCATGGCGGTGTGGCAGGAGGCGAGCTTGTCGCCGATGCCGGCTTGTCGCTTCAGCGCCGCAAGCGCGCTTGGCTCAGCCGCGTTCACCTTCACGGTGAAGCCGTTCACCTCAAGATGCTTGACCCAGGCGCCGCAACATTTGCAGGTCGCCGATTTCCAGACCTCTATTGAGGGTTCGGTGTCGGCGGCGCTCGCGGGCGCCACGCCGAAGACCATCAGAGACAAAAGGAGCAGGATGCGAGTGTTCATGGCTTAGTCCTCCTGCCGCCAGCATGGTCGCCGTAACCCGCCTCGGCAATTGACAATTTCGTCAATGTCAAGGTGACGCTAACACCCTGGCAATTTCCGTTCTCCGCCTTACCTTTGAGATCAATGGCCTCCGATAAAGAACGCAATCGCCTCACTGCCCGCGTGCAACGCTACGGGCGCGTCGGCGCCAATGTCGGTACTGTTGCGGCGCGCATCGCCAGCACCCGCCTGCTTGGACTCGATCCGGACCGCGATCGGGAGGCCTCGGCCCTTGCCGCGGCGCTTGGCGGCCTCAAAGGACCGATCATGAAGGTGGCGCAGCTACTCGCCACCATCCCCGAGGCGCTGCCTGCAGAATACGCCGCCGAGCTCGGTCAGTTGCAGAGCCAGGCGCCGCCCATGGGCTGGCCCTTCGTGCGCCGGCGCATGGCGGCTGAGCTTGGGCCCGATTGGGAAAGCCGCTTTGCGAGCTTCGAACACGAAGCCGCTGCGTCCGCCTCGCTCGGGCAGGTGCATCGCGCGCGCGCCCATGACGGACGGGCCTTGGCCGCGAAGCTGCAATATCCCGACATGCAGTCGGCGGTGGAGGCTGATCTCAAGCAGCTCGCTTTGTTGTTCACCATCCATCGGCAGCTCAGGCCGGCGATCGAGACCTCAGAGATGAAGGAGGAAATCGCGGCGCGCTTGCGCGAAGAGCTCGATTACGATCTCGAAGCGCACCACATGCGCCTGTACAGGCTGATCTTCGCAGGCGACTCGCTTATTCGCGTGCCCGATGTCATCCCAGAGCTTTCCACGCAGAGGCTGCTCACCATGACCTGGCTCGATGGGCGCCGTCTCCTCGACTACACGGACAGGCCGCTCGAAGAGCGCAACCAAATCGCCCGCGCCATGTTCCGTGCCTGGTGGTACCCATTCAGCCATTACGGCGTGATCCACGGCGACCCGCACCTCGGAAATTACACGGTGTTCGAGGTCGAGGCGGGAAGCGCCGCAGGCATCAACCTGCTCGACTACGGCTGTATGCGCACGTTCGCGCCAAAATTCATCCAAGGGGTGATCGATCTTTATCGAGGTCTGCTCAACAACGACCGTTCTCTCGTGGTGCACGCCTACGAGACCTGGGGCTTCGCAGGGCTTTCCAACGAACTGATCGACATCCTCAATATCTGGGCGAACTTCATCTATGGCCCCATGCTCGAGGATCGCGTGCGCACCATCGCCGAGGATCGTAGTCCCGGTTCCTATGGTCGGCGCGAGGCCTTCAAGGTGCATCAGGGTCTGCGCGACAAGGGACCTGTCAAAGTGCCGCGCGAGTTCGTGTTCATGGACCGCGCCGCAATCGGACTCGGCGGGGTATTCCTGCACCTCAATGCCGAGTTGAACTTCCATCGCCTGTTCGACGACACCATCGCCGGCGTCGATCTCGGCGACGTGGCGCGGCTGCAGAAAGAGGCCTTCACCGCCGCTGGCGTGCCCCTGCCGGAGGCATCGGTATAGTGACGCCCCGGATTGCCCGGGCCACTGCCTTTATGGTATCGGCAAGCGGAATAAGGGCCTCCAAAAAGCATAAGGGGAGTGGAATGCATATCGACCCAGCCGAATGCCATCCGGCGATGGACTACGCCGAGCATCAGAAGACCTACAAACTGTTCCTCAAGCTCGCGCTCTGCACGATCGTCGGCGTTGCCGTCCTCATGGCGGTGATGGCCATCTTCGTGGTCTGACAGGGTTCAGACCTCCCCAAAAAGGCGCACAATCCGCCGCCGACCATTCAACCCGGCGAGCCCGCTGACGGAGTCATGATGATCACCATTGGCGTGCCCGCCGAAGGCCCGGACGAGCCGCGCATCGGGCTGAGCCCCGAGACCGCGAAGAAGCTCGTCAAGCTTGGGGCAAAGGTGCTGATCCGTTGCGGCGCCGGGCTTCGCTCGCATTTCTCCGACCAGGAGTACAAAGACGCCGGTGCCGAGATCGTCGGCACCGATGCTGACGCGGTCAAGGACGCTGATATCGTGCTCACCGTGCGGCGGCCTCCCTTGGCGCTGGTCAAGGGAATGAAGGGCGGCGCCATGCTGATCGCCATGCTCGATCCCTATTCGGACGAAGACGGCTTGCAGGCGCTGGCCAAGACCGGCGCCTCGCTGTTCGCAATGGAGCTAATGCCGCGCATCAGCCGGGCGCAGAGCATGGACGTGCTGTCGAGCCAGGCCAATCTTGCTGGCTACAAGGCGGTGGTCGATGCCGCTGCCCTGTTCGAGCGCGCGCTGCCGATGATGATGACCGCGGCCGGTACGGTGCCGGCGGCGCGCGTGTTCGTCATGGGCGTTGGTGTCGCCGGCCTGCAGGCCATCGCCACGGCGCGGAGGCTCGGCGCCATCGTCACTGCGACCGACGTGCGTCCCGCGGTCAAGGAGCAGGTTGCCTCGCTCGGCGCCAAATTCATCGCGGTCGAGGATGAGGAGTTCAAGCAGGCAGAGACCGCGGCCGGCTACGCCAAGGAGATGTCGGACGAATACAAGAAGAAACAGGCGGCGCTCGTGGCCGAGCACCTCAAGACGCAAGACATTGTCATCACCACCGCGCTGATCCCTGGGCGCCCGGCGCCGAAGCTCCTCTCCAAGGCCATGATCGAAAGCATGCGCCCAGGCTCCATCATCGTCGATCTTGCCGTCGAGCGCGGCGGCAATGCCGAGCTTTCCAAGGCCGGGGAGGTGGTTGAGCACAATGGCATCCGCATCATGGGCAAGCTCAATCTTTCCGGCCTCATTCCGGTGAATGCATCGAGCCTCTATGCCCGTAATCTCGTCGCCTTCATCGAACCGATGGTCGACAAGAAGACCGGCGCGCTTGCCGTCAATTGGGACGACGAGCTGATCAAGGGCACGCTGATCGCCAAGAACGGCGCCATCGTTAACGCGATAATCGCCGAGCGCGCCGCTAAGGCGCCAAAGGGAGACAAGACATGAGACGAAGATCTGCATGGCTCGCCTTTGCCGTCTTGGCAGGCGCGTTGCTCGCGGAGTGTCTGGTCGGCAGCGCTTACGCGCAAGCGGCGCCCGGCGCAGAGAACCATGACTTTGTGTTCCGCTTCTCCATCTTCGTGCTCGCGATCTTCGTCGGCTATTACGTGGTGTGGAG
>DATFVP010000137.1:0-7319 GCA_035260285.1 Methyloceanibacter sp. | reverse complement strand
GGAGCGGACCACCGTCCGGCAGTACCGCCAGCACATCAACCTCCACATCGCGCCCCGTATCGGCAGGATCAAACTTGCGCACCTGACTCTAGCGAAGGTCGAGGCATTCCGCGACGACTTGCTGGCCAATCTCTCGCGCGCCATGGCGCGCAAGGTGCTCACCAGCCTCAAATCGCTGCTCAAGGTGGTCAAGCACGCGCACGTGGCGGCCGACGTGTCGGTCGGCAGGAGCAAGCGCTCGGAGCGCAAGCTCGAGGTCGGCAGTGACATCCCGACGCCGGCCGAGGTCAGGCGGCTCGTCGACGCCGCGAAGGACGGCGCGAGAATGCGCGCGCTGCTGCTGACGGCGGCCCTGTGCGGCCTGCGCGCTTCCGAGCTGCGCGGCCTGCGGTGGGATGACGTCAGGCTGAAGGACGGCGAGCTGCAGGTGCGGCAGCGTGCGGACCGGTACAACAACATCGGCGCGCCCAAGTCGGCATCGAGCACGCGCACCATCCCGCTCGCGCCCGAGGTAGAGGCCGCGCTCAAGGTGTGGAAGCTCGCCTGCCCGAAGGGCGAGCTCGACCTCGTATTCCCGACCAGGCCGGGGGCGATCATGTACCACAGGAGCATGCTCGACAGCCTCGCGCCGGTGATGATCGCCGCGGGAGTGGTGAACAAGGCTGGCAAGCCGAAGTACGGCCTGCACGCCTTCCGGCACTTCTTCGCGTCCTGGTGCATCAACCGGAGGGCGGACGGCGGGCGCGAGCTGCCTGCCAAGGTCGTGCAGGGCCTGCTCGGGCACAGCTCTATTGTGATGACGCTCGACCGCTACGGGCATCTCTTCCCGCGCGGCGACGACCGCGCCGAGCTGGCGGCGGCCTCGGGCGCGCTGCTGGCGTGAGTGCGACACAAACGCGACATACGACTGCCAGAAATGCAAGAAGTGCCCATTTTGGCCGCGTGGTGGAACGGTAGACACAGCAGACTTAAAATCTGCATCCCGGCTTTCGGGAGTCCCGGTTCGAGTCCGGGCGCGGCCACCATCTTCATTTCCCGGCCTTTTCCTCTCAATGGGTTAGGCAGCAATTTATCAAACCAGTCACCTAGGTTTGACACTGGATGTTCTCGTTACGGGCGCCGAGAACGTGTTGGCTACCGTCTCCATCGCTGATCGCGCCATGCGCGCTTGGTCTGCCGCCTCCGTGTAGCGCTGTACCTCGCGCAAGCTCTTATGCCCGCTGACCGCGGCGATGAGGTTGGCGCTGCATCCCGCTTCGGCAAGCCTCCGACACGCGGCCTTCCGTAACCCGTGCGCCGATGTCCCACGCGGTAGGCCTGCCTCATTGCATCGGTCGCGGAACCAATTCGTGAAGCCTGCTGGCGAGAAAGGCTGACCGGCCTGTGTGGTCAGGAAAGTTAGGTGCTCAGACGATGTGCCAGCGAGAATTGCCTGCAAGGCGGGATGGACGGGAATCTCGAGTGATCGCCCCGTCTTTCGTTGGCGGAGGTACAGGACACCGTTGCGAACATGCTGGCGCCCCAATGTCACAACGTCGGAACGCCGCTGTGCGGTATACAAAAGCAAGGCAAGGGCAAGGCGTGCGCGTGAGCCGACAGGGTGAGCGGATTCGAAAGCCTCGATGTCGGCCTCTGTCCAAGTCCGATAGCCATCGGTCTTGATCTTGGCGCCCCTGACCCCCTGCGTCGGGTCATCGATGCGCATGCCCTGATCAATGCAGTGCTGCATCAGCGCACGAACCGTCTTGAGGAAGTTGTTGGCTGCCTGCGGCGTCCCGGCCTTCGCTGCGACCATGCTCTTGACTTGTTCGGACTGGAGAAGCGCTATGCGCTTGTCGCCGTGCTGCTCACGAAACCGTTCCAGGATATTCCTGCGGGTGCGCCGAGTCTCCGCCGCCAGCTTACGGAACGCCCAGGAGTTGAAATAACTCATCACCGCGGCGGCCACGGTACCAGGCTTCATGGGCTTGGCGGCGATCTCAATACGCGGAGCTCCCTCAATCGCCTCCTCATAAGCGGCCATGAACTCAGGCGACCATGGAAGGCCGGGCAGGGGCATCCGTTTGAAGCCGGGACGCCGGAAGTACCAGCGTGGCTTGCCATGTCGGTCGGTGAAACCCTGCACAAATTTCGGCGGCCGGCGCATCAGAGACGGTCCCATTCGTTCTCTCCTTGCGTTGGCGGATCTTGCACCTCCGCGTCGTTGGTCAACACCTCGATGTCGCCTTGTGCACTGACTTTTACGCCAGCGACATGCAGCCCGGCGGCGATCACGGCCTTTACCGCCCGAGTAACGTCCCGCTGCCGGAACGCAGACGGCGGGCGGGAAGTCGGCTTATCGGCGGTCATCACACGCCCTCCGGCAGCCCGTTGCTGTCGTACCAGGGCGCCTCGCAGCGCTCATGGAGCCCGATGATGCGGGTGGGATGGTCGGACGGCCAATCCCAGGGCCGCATGTCCCCGAACTGGCTGCCACAGTAATCGCAGCGGCGCACTGACTTTCTTGGCCAGGCGGCGGCGCCGCGCTCAGGGTCTAAGGTGCTCAGATGATCGCTAAGATGCTCAGTTGAGCACCTTAGATGTTGAGTGAGCATCTTCTGAGGATAATCGCTAAGATGCTCACACTGGGTTGAGCACCTTAGATGCTGAGTGAGCATCTTCTGAGTGAACACCTTAGGTATCGTCGGGATCACGGAAGCCCCCAATACCAGCGTCCCTCATCGGCAATGCCATCGCCTCGCCGGGGGCGGATCTTAAGCTCGGTTTGCGCGCGCCGCACCGTACTCCACGAGATGCCGGCGGCCCGAGCGGCCCCTTGGAGTTCGGTCACCGGGCGCTCGCCGTCGCAAAGCTCAGCACGCAGAAGCTCGACCGCATCCTCGCGCGCTGCTCGGTCGTCGCCGCCGGCGTCGATCGCGCGCAGCACGTCGTCCGCCGAACGCGCGATCTCCTCACCAGTCCACGCAACGCGCGACGCCATGATGCCGTCGGTGACGATGGTCTGCTCGAGGCGCAGCGCGAGCCCTGTGCCGAGCGACGCGAGATTGGCCTTGGCCGGGAGTAGCAGCCGCCGGTGGTCGTCGTCGGAATCTGGATCGCGCGTGAGCACATGCACCGACCGCGCCACCGCGCCGAATGCTTGGGACCCGAGGATGCGATGCAGCGCCGCCAGGCCTCCGCTCTTCGGCGGGTGAGCCAACGCCAGTACAGAAAGCTGGTGGTCGGAAGCCAGCATGCGCAGCGGCTCGAGCACGTTGCGCACCTCTGTCGCGCGATAGTGATCAGTGTGCCCCAGGTACGCCGTGATCGGATCGATGATCATAACGCGCACGTCGCCCATCTCGTTGACCTCGTCCTCGAGGCGGTCGAGATCGGCGGACAGATCGAGAGCGCGGCGGCGACCGGTGTCATGCACTCCCTCGACGATGCGCACCCGCTCGATGTCAGCGCCGGCGGCAACCAGGCGCGGCACGAGAGTGTCGTCGCTGTCATCCTCGGCAGAGAGCAGCAGCACGCGCCCGGTCGGCGCGCTGGCGTCGCTGCAGGGCCAGCGGGCACCTGTGGTCACAGCCGCCGCGATCGCGAGGGCGAGCTGGCTTTTGCCTGTACCCATCTCGCCGCTGAGGATTGTGAGCTTGCGAACTGCGATGCGACCCGGCCAGAGCCAGCTCATCGGCCGCATCGCGATGCGGGAGGCATCGCGCACGATGAGTGAGGGCGGCGCATATGGATCGAGACCGTCCTGGCCGGCGGCGGTGAGGATCAGCCACAGATCGCGCTCCGTCACCTCGCCGCGTGTCATCAGCTGCCGACACCGGTCACATAGGTCGGCATAGGCATCGCCGAGCGCGGCGGCGACCGGGATCTTGTACTCAACCGCATATTTGAGTGCGACGTCACGCGCATCGCGCGCGGCCGCACAAGCGGCGTCCCTGGTGGCAATACGGCGGCGGAAACGCAGCTCCAGGCGGGGCACCTCGCTGGCGGTGGTGTCGCTCATGCGGGCTCCTGATCGTCAGGCGTAAGAACAGCGGCCCAGGTGGCAGCGCGGATTGCCGCGGCCAATGCGTCGACTTCGCGCTCGATGATCGGTTCCGCGATGCCGCGACTGCGCATCTCCTCAGCGTAGACACGCATCATCCGGCGCAGATAGAGCCGTGCCGCCTGGGGCGAGATGCGCGCGATGTTACGGGCGTGGTGCTCCACGAGATCGCGCTGGCGTCGCCTCGGGAACGGCACCACCGCCCGCGGCGGCTTCTGCGCCAGCGATCTGCCGGCGAAGCGATAGCCAGCGCGCTCGCCGGCGCGAGCCGTGTCGACGACGATCAAATGCTCCCGGCGGACAAGCTGCTCGAGCGCCGCCACGATCGCGGCGACGTCGACGCCAAGCTCGCGCACGAGTGCCTGGTGATCGGGCCGCATTACCCCGTCGGTGTCGGCGCTCGCCGGCAGCCGTCGCGCGACGCTTAGCGTAAAGCGGCGCAAGCGCCGCCGCGTCAGCGGCGATGCGCGCCGGCAATCCGGTGTCAAGATCGAGCGGATCATCGCTCATGGTTTCTTACCAGTTCCTCCGATGACTGCTCATAACGAGACTTCTGAGGGGAAGCGCTCATCGCCGAACCGATCTGCTGTGTTTTTGACGCCTGCGGCGATCGGGGTTCGGCTGCCGCATCCGCTGCAGCAGCCATGCCTGCGCGGTCGCCAGATGGATGAGCCTTTGATTGCCGAGGCGGGTGTAAGGCAGTCCGTCGGCCTCCTCCATCCACCGCAGGATGGTGCGCGTACATTTGCCGACGTCTTTTGCAAACTGTTCGATGGGCACGAAGTCCGCGAGAAAGTTCCTCATTTTGGCAGCTCGATATGCGCGTTTGCGCATGCGCGCGACTTGCGTCCGCGCATGATCAGAGCACACCTATTCTGAGGAGCTGAACGACCGGAGGCGTTTGCGTCTTCAGTTAGAAGATGGCGTGCGCTGTTTTTGTCATCGCGTCGACATCCCTCGAAGAGCCGAGCCGAACCTTGGTGCCTGGCGTATCAGAATCTCAAATGGCGGGAGTTTCGCCAAGGCCAAAATAGGTGCCGTCAACAATTCCACGAAAAATAAAGCGCTTGACACGACACCCGCCGCACATTCGCGGATACGGGCGGACACGGCCCGCCGCGTGATTCGCGGACACGATGCGGATACCTAGCCGCCGGCCGATTAAAGTGACTCCAGGAATAGGCCATTGGCAGAATGGACACCGCGAGACGCTATCGCGGTGAGCCTTTCTCAATGCCCCACTGCCTAGCCAAGTGAGGCGACGAGGGGGGCCTCGCGGCCGTGGCGCGCCGGGACCTGCCGGCTCCCCTATGAAGAAAGTATCGCTGACGGGAATCACCATTATGGACATGTGGCAAATCGAGAATTGGTTTTCACATGAAAGCCCGGGTCGGCTGCCGGATAGCGCCCGTCAAGGCCGGCGCCTCGGCTTCCTGCCCCTCGCCGGCATTTGACGGCGTTCGATCTCGCGCTCGACGGCTTGGCGAATAAAGGCGGTCCGCTCCTCCTCCTCGCCAAGCACAGCGGCGATGCGTGCCAGGGTGCCGCACGCAAACTTCGCCCCCACTCGCTCTGGCCAACGCTTTTTGCGCCCCATGCGTGGCCCCATAGCAACACTCTCGCCCGGAGTCATCATTTTCGTGTGCCCGTATTGACCGTATCGTGTGCCCGATATATAACGTGTGCTCGATATTTTCAAGTATCGGGAGGGTTGGATGAACGCGCTGGTCACCATCGAACGGCCGGCACTCCCGGTCGAGCTTACCGCCACGCTCGAGCTCGCCGCCGACTTCGCCAAGGCGAGCAAGGCCCCCGCCACGCAGGCGGCCTACGGTAGCGATTTCCGCATTTTCGAGGCGTGGTGCACGGCGCGCGGGCTTTGCGCGCTACCGGCCACCGCTCCTGCGCTGTGCGGCTTCCTGGCCGACGAGGTGGCCGCTGGGAGGCGGGCAAGCACGCTCGGGCGCCGCTTGGCCGCCATCCGCCACTTCCACCGCGCGGCCGGCCATAACAACCCGACCAGCGATGAAGCCGTGAAGGCGACCTTGAGCGGCATTCGGCGCACGATCGGGGCGGCCCCCGTGCGCAAGAGAGCCGCCACCTCGGACATGGTCATTGCCATGAGCGCAAGGGGCACATCGCTTCGCGCGCTGCGTGACCGTGCCATCATCCTGCTTGGCTTCGCCGGCGCCTTCCGGCGCTCCGAGCTTGTGGCGCTCGACGTCGAGGATCTCGAGGAGGCGCCCGAAGGCCTCCTGGTCTCAATCCGCCGCAGCAAGACCGATCAGGAAGGCCTCGGTCGGCGCGTTGCCATCCCCCGCGGCGAGATTGCGTGCCCGGTGGCGGCGCTGCGAGCGTGGCTAGAGGCCGCCTCAATCACCAAGGGCGCTATCTTCCGTCGCGTCTTCAACAAGCGCGCGCAACGCGTCACGGATCGGCGCCTCGCCGCCCGCAACGTCGCGACCATCGTAAAGGCTGCCGCCGCCAAGCTCGGGCTCGAGGCTGCGGCCTTTGCCGGCCACAGCCTGCGCGCCGGCTTCGTGACCTCCGCGGTGAAGCGCGGCGCCAACCTGATCAAGATCACCGACGTGACCGGCCACCGTAGCCTCGAAATGCTCAAGACCTATTCCCGCGATGCCGAGGCCTTCGTCGGGCATGCCGGCGCGGGACTGCTCTGAAATCCAGTTATGGGCAGTAATCTCGGGTAGGCTCAAGGCGTCTCGGAACATGGGCTTATCGGTGATAGTCTCGGCGGGCGCATTGAAGTAGCAATCTCATCTCCTGAGCCGCTTTGACCACCATGGAATGAGGCCCTCCGCAGTGCTGAGACAATGCACCGTGTTCACCCCTCTGCCCCCGAGAACAAGGCCGCGACCGCCAAGTCCACGGCCAAGTCTTCAATCGCAGCGCCAGCAAGGAAGGCCTGCTCCAGATAGATGCGGCGCTTGCGAAGTCTCCAAGCTTCTCCAGTATGAACCTGCCTACCTTGGCTAAGGCGGCGGCATCGCCACCCAGAGCGCGGCGGAGCAGCTCCGGTCCGAGCGGCGAGAGCCGGGTTTCGGAGGCGTCAAGGTACCGCTCATGCACCCCCCAGGCGTCCGAGTAGAGAACGACAATAGCAAAAAAAATGGGTTTCTTCGAAATTCGTGTCCGCGCGGTGTCTCGGATAGACCTGCAAAACATGGACGGCAGCCGATAAGTGTGTGCCGAGACGCCAGTAAGGGCCATCTGCGACCGCCGCGGATTATTACGGTCGAGCAAAGTTGATGGAGGGGGG
>DATFVP010000136.1:0-2024 GCA_035260285.1 Methyloceanibacter sp. | reverse complement strand
TCCTCTCCATGCGGCATCTGGCAAGGAGCCCTCCCACGCTGTCGCGCCTTTTTGTGCCGCTCGTGGGCCAAAGTTGGCGAGCACCGTGCCGTTGCGCCGCTCCTTGCGGGCTCCTTTCTTGACATCGACACTGCCGATGGTGGTGATGCCCAGCTCCTGGCGCACCTTGAACTTTAGCCGCAGGAATTGCGCCAGATTGTCCGCCGATCGACACTGGCGCGGCAATCGATTAGATCCCCTGCTGATTGCTCGTTGTTCATGCCCTGATGGCGCGCGGGCCGTTTCCCATTGCCGAACCTCGTACCCATGCTGTAAGATTGATAATTGCAGGCGACATCACATCTGACACGTACTGGATCCCGATGCCGCGGCAAAGAGCATGCTGTTTCGCTTATACCGCTAGGAAGGATATCATGGACAAGCTCGTCAGACGCGTGACCGTCATTCAGGGCAGCGGCGAACATCGCCAAGCAAACGTCGTCTACAACAGCGAAGATGGCGATGATGAAAATCATGAAACGCCGCAATTCAAGGGTCTTGAGCGAAGCGTTCGACATTTGCTGAAGGCGCAGGTGATCGCGGCTCAGGAAGCTTATCAGCGCCATCTCGAATCGGTTGAGAAGGGAGGGAACGCCTGGCTCGTTGATGACGCCCTTAATATGATGGGGGCGCGCCGTAAAGCAATGAAGGAGGCACTCAAAGCTTCACCTTTCAAGCTGATGAAATTCGAGGCTGATGAGGACGAAGGCGAGGACGAAGGAGAGTGACAATGGCAACCACCGGAACGAGCGCCGCCGAGCGAGAATCTCGCCAACAGGAAAAGACTGGCAGTTCTCAGATTGTCGTAGTCGACCTGGACGAGCCGCAGCCCGCCCGGCGAGTTAGTCTGCTTCGCAAAGGTCGCGGAAAGCTGATGTCGCGCGTCGAGCGAATCGTTGCAGATTTGGCCGAGGCTGGCACTGTCAAATCGGGTGCACAGCCGGTCGTGATCGTGGTACGCGAGGCTCCGGCGCCGTTTTGGTTTCTCGGGGATGACGACTAAGCGGTATTTATTCGTCGGAACGACCCTAACGTCGGAGTGTTCAAGTCCAGCGGGAGTCGCAGTCGCGCGACGGTGGCCGACGACGTGGGGAGGCCGAGTTTAACTATTGGGCACCTCGAACAATGTCGGTTCGAGGCGTGTGGCAACTAAGGCGGATCGATAGTTTGTAGCGTAGTCGTCCGTTAAGAAGCCGATTTGAGTGCTGACGGGGTTGCGAAAGCCTGCAGGAGCGCGAGCACGATTAGGCGAAGGAGAGCCCTGAGCCAGGCCAGGACAAGTCGGAGGTTGTGACCGACGGCGGTGAGGATGACGTTGGCGGCATCGCCTTGGCGGCCCTTGAGATGGCAGCGGCCGAGGTGACCGTCGGTCTTCATGTGTCCGATCACGGCCTCGATGGCGCAGCGGCGTCGCAGTTCGCGCTTGATGACGCCGAAGACGCCGCGCTTTTGGCCGGAGATGAAGACACGGCGTGGATTGGCCGCGCGGTGACCCCGATATCCCTTGTCGACATAGGCACGCTCGATCTCGCAGCCGGTAAGCCTTTCGGTGTCTTCGATCACGACGCCCAGCGTGTGGCCATCATAGGGGTTGCCCGGCAGCGTTTTGGCGTGCAGCACGAACTGGCCGCCCTTGGGCGCGGTGACCGGAGTGGCAATTGAGACCTTGCAACCGAACTCGTACGGCGCGCGCGCCTTGCCTCGGCCGATGCACTCGACCTCGGGCGCGTGCAACGCGTAGACCTTTTGGCCCGCGCTGACGCTGCTCTTGATGGCGAACCCGCAGCGCGAGATCGAGCAGCGAGCCAAAGCGGTCTTCGAGCGCTGTGTTGCCCTCGATCTTGCGGAGCGATCAACCGAGATTCTCCAGATGAATCCCAAACCGGCATCAATGTTCGCGTTTTCCCGGCCCTCTTGCAAGACAGACGCGAGGTGCTGACGCTACCAGCACCTCGGGTAACCCGAACGCTTGGTCGAGGGTCTGA
>DATFVP010000135.1:0-5556 GCA_035260285.1 Methyloceanibacter sp. | reverse complement strand
TCTCGGCGCAAGCCGCGCAGGAGCTTGGCGACAAAAAAACTGCGATCGGCGTCGGCATGGACGTCTCCAAGGAGGATGAGGTCAACGCCGGGGTTGAGCAGACGGTCAAAGCCTTTGACCGGATCGACATCCTCGTCTCCAATGCCGGCATCCAGATCGTGCATCCGATCGAGGACTTTCCCTTCGCCGAGTGGAAGAAGATGCTCGCCATCCATCTCGACGGCGCCTTCCTCACCACCAAGGCCTGCGTCAAGCACTTCTACCCGCAGAAATCAGGCGTGCTCCTCTACATGGGGTCGGTGCACAGCCACGAGGCCTCGCCGCTGAAGGCAGCCTACGTGACCGCCAAGCACGGCCTGCTTGGCCTTTCCCGGGTGATGGCCAAGGAGGGCGCCGCGCATGGCGTGCGCGCCAATGTGATCTGCCCAGGTTTCGTCAAGACGCCGCTGGTCGAGAAGCAGATCCCAGAGCAGGCGAAGGAGCTCGGCATCAGCGAGGAGCGCGTGGTCAAGGAGATCATGCTGGCAGAGACGGTGGACAAGGAATTCACCACGGTCGAGGACGTGGCCGACGTGGCGCTGTTCCTCGCCGCCTTCAAGACCAATGCGCTCACCGGCCAATCGATCTGCGTGAGCCATGGCTGGCACATGAGCTAGGTCGTCAAACCGCGGCTTCCCGACTTGATTGAAGTTTTGGCATATTGTAGCCGAGGGTTGTAGTCTCAAGTCGTTTGCTGGGCATAGCCATGGCGCCGAAGAAAGCCGCCAAAGCAAGGATCGACACCAGCCTTTTCAAAAGACTTGCTCCCCGCATGATGCGCGATCTGATGCGGGATTTCTCACCACTTGCCGACTTTCAAGCTGCGGGCGTGGTGGGCAATGGTGGTGGCGAAAGCGGAGGCTTCACCCAAATCGAGGAGTTGAAGCCGACAGTAAAGGGGTCGAAGGGCGGCCTCGGTTTCTTTCAATGGACGGGCATGGGCAGTGCTGCGAAGCCAGGTCGGCGGCGCGTGTTCGAGAAACTGCTCAAAGAGATGGACCGGAAGCCCAACAGCTACGACGCGAATTATGAAATGCTGAAGGGCGAGCTGAAGGGACCTGAACGGGCCACGATACCGAGGCTCCGCAAAGCCAAGGACATCGATGAAGCGACGAAGATCTTCATGGTGTCGTTTGAGCGACCAGGGATCCCGCACTACGAGGGCCGGGTGACATGGTCCAGAATGGCACTTCGGGCCTATCAGGCGGAAGAAAAGAAGATCGCCAAGGACCCAGCGGGAATCACCTCGAAGACCTAGCCCTCTGGCTCACACAATGCTTTTGGCGTAGAGGTCGGTGCGGCGGTCGCGGAAGAAGCCCCACTCGGCGCGGTAGCGCTCGATCTCGCCAAGATCGAAGCTCGTGACGAGTACGCCTTCCTCCTTATCGCCGAAGCGCGCGACCAGCTCGCCGGTATGGTCGGCAATGAAGGAGTGGCCGTAATAGCTTTGCGTGGCGCCGTCGTTCTGCTCGACCCCGATGCGGTTCGCAGCGACCACCGGCACGGCGTTCGCCACGGCGTGGCCTTGCATCGCAAGCTGCCAGCGGGCGTGGGTGTCGAGCGAGAGGTCGTAGGGCTCTGAGCCGATCGCCGTAGGGTAAAGGAGAATCTCTGCGCCCTGCAGCATCATGGCGCGCGCCGCCTCCGGGTACCATTGGTCCCAACAGATGCCGACGCCGATGGTGCCGGCTCGCGTCGTCCACGTCTTGAAGCCGGTGTCACCGGGGCGGAAATAATATTTCTCCTGGTAACCTGGACCGTCGGGGATGTGGCTCTTGCGGTAGAGCCCGAGGATCTCGCCGCCGGCATCCGCCACCGCCACGCTGTTGTAGTAGCGCGGGCCGTCCTTCTCGAAGAAGGAGATGGGGATGACGATTTTCAGCTCCTTGGCCAGCGTCTGCAGCGCGCGCACCGAAGGATGCTCGTTGGCCGGCTTGGCCGTCTCGAACCATTTCGGGTCCTGCTTGGTCGGGAAATAGATACTCTGGAACAGCTCAGACGGCAGCACCAGTTGCGCGCCGCGTTTCGCCGCCTCGCGCACGAAGCCTTCGGTCTTGGCGATGTTGGCCGCCATGTCAAGGCCGAACGACGACTGGATGGCGGCGACGGTGATGGTGCGCTCGGACATCACAGAGGTTCCTGCTGGGTGATGCAATGGAACGACCCGCCGCCCGCGTCGCCGGCGCCGAGCAGACCGCGCGACGGAACGCCGATCACCTCTCGGTCGGGGAACACCGCCTGCAACGCTTCGAGAGCGGCATCTTGCGTCGGCGTGCCATAAACCGGCACCACCACGACGTCATTGGCGATGACGAAGTTGAGATGCGAGGCCGGCGCGATCTCGCCGAGCGCGTTGCGATAGAGCCCCGGGCTCGGCACGCGGATCACCTCGAGTCTGCGGCCATGAGCGTCGGTCGCCTCTTCCAGCGTTCGCACGATTCCGTTCAAGGTCTCGGCGTTGGGGTCGTCTGGATCCGAAGGCGACTGGCACGCCACGCGTCCAGGGCCGACGAAGCGGGCGATGTTGTCGATGTGGCCGTCGGTGTGATCGTTCTTCAGCCCCTCGTCGATCCAGATCACCGTCTTGGCGCCGAGCCCTTGCGCCAGCGCAGCCTCGGCTTCCTCCTTGCTCCAGCCGTTGCGGTTGGGATTGAGCAGCGTCTGGCGCGTGGCGAGGATGGTCCCCTCGCCGTCAAGGTCGACGGCGCCGCCCTCCAGCACAAAGTCGAAACTTAACACAGGCAATCCGGCGAGCCTCGCCACGTCTTCGCCCACTGTCGCGTCGTCAGGCAGGTCGAACTTGCCGCCCCAGGCGTTGGTCTTGAACTTGAGCGCGACCGCGCCCTCGCGGCTGCGGGCAAAGATCGGCCCCGTGTCGCGGAGCCAGATGTCGCCGTAGCGCGCGGGCACGATCTCGGCCAAGCCGCCCAAAGCCGCGCGCGCGGAAGATTCCGCCTCGGCGCCGTTGACCAGCAGGCGCACCAGGTTCGCTGGGGCGAGAGCGCGCACCATGGCGGCAACGTCGTGGCGCGGCGCTTCCAGATCGCCATTCCACTGGCTCAAATTGGCCGGCCAGGCAGTCCATATCGCCTTTTGCGGCGCCCATTCCGGAGCAACTGAAATCGGCCTATCGGTCACTGAAACGGTCATAGCGCCCTTTTATGGAGTGCCGGTCAAGCCAAGCAAGTGGCAAAGCATCGAGATAATGGCGGTTTGTCAGCGACACCAGGACTGTCCGCCAATGCAAGCCGTCATTGGTGGCGCGAACCCGAAATGGTAGCATTGCGTTTCGGGGACGGGGCGCTGTGGTCTTTCTCTTGAGGAGGTCAGTATGGCTAGCAATATTTTTGGATCCGATAGCAGCTCCGCCCTTCCCGGCGGCAACGTGGCAAAGCCCTTGATGATCGCGCTTCTCGCGCTGCTCGCCTCGCGCTATTTCGGCAAGAAGGGTGCCGATCAGACTGCGTCCGCCGAGCCCCAGCCGGCGCCGCGCGTGCCCCAGGCGGATCCCGCGAATGCTTCGCCGGGCGACCTCCTCGATGGACTTGGCGGTCTGCTAAAGCAGTTCCAGCAAAAGGGCTTCGGTGACGTCGTCGACAGCTGGGTCAACCGCGGAACGAACCAAGACATCTCCTCGAGGCAGGTGTCTGATGCGCTGGGATCGGACGTCGTCGATCAGTTGGCCCGCCGCACCGGGCTGTCCCGCGACGAGGTGATCTCGGAGCTGGCGAAGGTGCTGCCGAACGTTGTCGACCGGATGACGCCGGACGGCCGCCTTCCCACGCAACGCGAGATGGAGCGGCTGTTGGGCTGAAGCGCCTTAGGCGGCCGCGATCGGGATCAATGACTTCACAGCAGGGAGGAGATTGAAATGTCGATTCTAGCCTGGATTGTGTTGGGCCTGATCGCAGGCTTCATCGCGAGCAAGATCTATGTTGGCACCGGTCAGGGCATCCTGATGGATATCGTGCTCGGCATTGTCGGCGCCGTGGTCGGCGGTTATCTCTTCGACATGCTCGGCGCGGGCGGCATCACCGGATTCAATATCTGGAGCATGCTGGTCGCGATCGTCGGCGCCGTCTTGGTGCTTTGGATCTATCACGCCGTCAGCGGCCGCAGCGCGTAACATCTCGCTCAAAGTTCCAAGGGGCGGTGCTCCATTTGGCGCACCGCCCCTTCTTCTACTGCTCCGATGGTGTCGGAGGCGGGGTCTCGTCGTCTGGACCGCCGGGTCCATCGTCCGGTCGCGGACCGGCCCCGTGATGCGGCGGACCGAAATGCGGTCCAGGACGTCCCTGGCGGGCGGCGAGCCTCGCCTCGATGTCGGCGACCTTCGTCAGCTGCTCGGGCGTGAGCTTGCTTTTCAGGGCATCGATCGCCTTTGCCAGATCTTCGGCATGATGCCCACGCTCGATGGCATTTTCAGCGAGACGCTGCACGCGCGCAAAAGGCTCATTGGTTTGCGCGCCCGGCGCGGCGCCGGGAGCGCCGGACTGAGCGCCGGGTTGGAGCCACGGCGGCGTCATGGTCGCGATCAGAGCGTCGGTGAAGTCGCGCCAGGCATCGAGCTGATTTGAGCGTATGCCGATCTCGGTCTCGGCGGCGTTCAACATCGTTGCAAGGCGACCCGGACCGAAATGCTGGCGAGACGCCTCACCAGCATGAAATTTCGGTCCGGGTCGCAGCGGTGGCCCATCGCACCGATCTGGGGGACCAGAATGCCAGGGCGCCGGAGGTGTGGCTTCGGCCATTAGCCGATCGCCGCGCTTCAACTCTCCTTTGGCAATCTCGGTCATCGCCAAGGCCGTTCCACCCATCGATGCGTCGTGGGTCTGGCCCCAGGCCGGCGTCAGCATGTGGATGCCGGCGAAGGCGATGACGCGGGCAAATTTCGCTAGGTAGCTCATGTTGCACCTCAACGTTTGATGGGTGCGAAGCTAGGCCGCGATCTTGGCCTCCCTTGGTCGCGATATTTCCGAGCGTTGCTCCCTCCGTCGGTTTTGTGTCGAAACATTGCCGCGAACGCGAGGGGCTGGATTTCGTTACAAAATTGGCCTCGTTGCAGCCATGAGCCGGAGTTAGAAGTGTAGCTGATGAACTCGCCGCAACGCATTCTCGTCGCAGACGACGATCCGGAGATCCGCAAGCTTCTCGCCCGCTACATCGAGGGTCAGGGCTTTAGTGTGCTGCTGGCGGCAAGCTGCGACGAGCTGCACGAACGACTGGCGACGCACCAGGTTGATCTCGTGGTGCTCGACGTCATGCTCCCTGATGGATCAGGGCTCGATGTCTGCAGGGATTTGCGCGCCCAGCGCTCGAACGTTCCCATCATTCTGCTCACCGCGCTGAAAGAGGACGTCGACCGCATCATTGGCCTTGAGATCGGCGCCGACGATTATCTCGGCAAGCCGTTCAACCCGCGCGAGCTGATCGCCAGGGTGCGGGCGGTGTTGCGGCGGCACGGCGAGGCGGCATTTCCGGCGAGCGAGGAGAAGGTCTACTGCTTCGAAGGCTTCA
>DATFVP010000134.1:0-3273 GCA_035260285.1 Methyloceanibacter sp. | reverse complement strand
GTGGCCGACAGCACACATGTAACTCCCGCACAATTTCCGCTTCCCGAAGAAGAGGATCCGTCGCGGCGCGACGTGATCATGATCGCAGCCGGCGGCTTTGCCGCCGTTGGTCTCGGCCTCGGACTATGGCCGCTGCTGGATATGATGAATCCGGACGCGTCGGCCTTGTCGATGGCCACGACCGAAGTCGATCTTGCGCCTGTGGCTGAGGGCCAGGCGATCACCGTGATGTGGCGCGGCAAGCCGATCTTCATCCGGCATCGCACCAAGAAAGAGATCGAGGAAGCGAAAGCTGTCCCGCTCGACGATCTTCCCGACCCGCTCGCGCGCAATGCCAATCTTCCCGACAACGCGCCGGCGACCGACGAGAACCGCGCCGGCAAGGATCGCGAGCCTTGGCTCGTGATGATCGGCATCTGTACCCATCTCGGCTGCATCCCGAAAGGGCAGGCAATCGGGGATCCCAAGGGCGAGTATGACGGCTGGTTCTGTCCCTGCCACGGCTCGCAATACGACAGCGCCGGTCGTGTACGCAAAGGGCCGGCGCCGCAGAATCTGGGGATCCCGCCTTATGCCTTCCTCTCCGACACCAAGGTCAAGATCGGCTGAGCTCGCGATCATGGCGCACTCATCTTCTTCATACGAGCCGTCGACCGGCATCGAAAAATGGATCGATGAGCGGCTGCCCGTTCCGCGGCTGATGCACGACCAGTTCCTGGCGTTCCCCACGCCGCGCAATCTGAATTATTGGTGGACCTTCGGCGGCATCCTCACCTTCATGCTCGTGTCGCAGATCGCGACCGGTGTCGTGCTCGCCATGCATTATGTCGGCACGCCGGAACGCGCTTTCGACAGCATCGAGCACCTGATGCGTGACGTGAATTGGGGGTGGCTGCTCCGCTACACCCATGCCGTCGGCGCCTCGATGTTCTTCTTCGCCGCCTATATCCACACCCTGCGCGGTCTCTATTACGGATCGTACAAAGCGCCGCGCGAGATTTTGTGGATGCTCGGCGTCTTGATCCTCTTCATGATGATCGCAACCGCCTTCATGGGCTATTCGCTCGTGTGGGGGCAGATGAGCTTCTGGGCGGTGACCGTGATCACCAATCTCTTCTCATCGCTCGATGCGGTGGTGCCGGGTTTCGGCACGCGGCTCGTGGAATGGATTTGGGGTGGGTTTGCGGTTGGCGGCCCGACGCTGACGCGGCTTTACAGCCTGCACTATCTCTTTCCGTTTCTGATCGCTGGCGTCGTGGTGCTGCATATCTGGGCGTTACACATTCCCGGCAACAACAATCCGAGCGGAATCGACGTCAAGAGCCCGCGCGAAACGATACCGTTTCACCCCTACTACACGATCAAGGATGGCTTCGCGCTTGCGCTGTTCGCGCTGTTCTTCGCCTGCTTCGTGTTCTACGCGCCGAACTTGCTCGGTCATCCCGACAACTACATTCCGGCCAATCCGCTGCAGACGCCGGCGCATATCGTGCCAGAATGGTACTTTCTGCCCTTCTACGCCATCCTACGCGCAATCCCGAGCAAGCTGTTCGGCGTCGCGGCACTGATCAGTTCGATCGCCATCCTGTTCTTCGTGCCTTGGCTCGATACCTCGCGCGTGCGCTCGACCAGCTACCGCCCGATCTATAAATGGTTCTTCTGGGGGTTCGTGTTGACCTGCATTGCGCTCGGCTATCTCGGCTCGCAGCCGCCGGAAGGCATCTATCTCGTGCTTGGACGCATCCTCACCGCATATTACTTCCTGTTCTTCCTCGTGGTCATGCCGGTGGTCGGTTGGATTGAAAAGCCAAAGGCCCTGCCTGGAAGCATCACCGAATCGGTGCTCGGTCCGCAGGAGACGCCGGTCGCCGCAACAAAGCCCGCACCTCATCGCCGGGCACCGGAGCCGGTGGCATGACAAGGGTACCGCCAATCGGCCTTGCGCTCATTGGGGGCTTTGTCGTCGCTTTCGCTGGTGCGCTCAGCGTCGCCATCGCAGAGGACACAAAGCCGGCCGCCGGGCCGGTAAGCCACGAAGCGCAATTCGATTCGCAGAAATGGAGCTTCACCGGGCCGTTCGGATCTTTCGACAACGCTCAGCTTCAGCGCGGATATCACGTCTATAAGCAAATTTGCTCGAACTGCCATTCGATGCGGCTCCTCTCCTACCGAAATCTCGGTGAGGAGGGCGGCCCGGAATTCTCGCCTGAGGCAGTGGCAACGCTCGCCTCCGAGGTGCAAGTGACCGACGGGCCGAACGACAAGGGTGAGATGTTTCAGCGCCCCGGACGTCTTTCGGACCGTTTCCGGTCTCCTTTCCCGAACGATGCAGCAGCACGGGCTGCCAATGGTGGCGCATTGCCTCCTGATCTTTCGGTGATGGCCAAGGCGCGGCCAGGCGGTCCGGACTATATCTATACCCTGCTCACAGGGTATAGACAGACGCCGGCCGGGTTCGATCTCGCCCCCGGAATGCACTACAACGTCGCCTTCCCAGGGCATCAGATCTCCATGCCGCCGCCGCTGTTCGACGGTGCCGTCCCCTACACCGACGGCACTAAGCCCACGGTCGACAATTATGCACGGGATGTGTCGGCGTTTCTCATGTGGGCGGCAGAGCCCAAGCTCGAAGAACGGCATGAGCTCGGGGCGAGGGTGGTGATCTTTCTCATGGCATTTTGCGTCATCATGTTCCTGGCGAAGCGCACGGTGTGGGCGCGGCTGCATCCGAAGGTGCATACGGCATAGTCAGCCTGGCGGTTCCAATGCCTTGACCGGATCGGAATCGCAGCCGAGGATGGCTTCCCGCACCTCCAACCCTCCCGGTTCTCACCTTATGCGCTCGATCCTTATTGCTCTCGTCGCGGCGCTCTGCGCCCTGCCAGCCCCAGCCGCCGAGCAGCAGCAGGCGCCGAAGGACATGGTTCTGCTCACCGTGAGCGGGACGATTGGCGAGAGCAATCGGGGCGCGCTCGATCCCAGGAAAGACAGTCTGCTCGCCTTGCAGAAGGCCGATTTCAAGAAGGCATTCGCCTTCGATCGCGCCATGCTGCTCGGGCTCGAGCAGGGCGCGGTATCGGCGACGACCGCCGAACTCGGGGCCCCGGCGACCTTCAAAGGCCCGTTGCTCCGCGAGGTCCTCGGCCGCGTCGAGGCGGCGAAGATGAAGATCAACTTCGTCGCAGTCGACGGCTTCACTGGCTATCTCACGCCGGAGGATGTCGACGGTTCGGACTGGATTCTTGCGCTTGAGGCGGACGGCGTACCGCTGGG
>DATFVP010000133.1:0-15605 GCA_035260285.1 Methyloceanibacter sp. | reverse complement strand
GGCTGCTTTGCTGATCCGAGCTTCGCTCGACCCTCAAAGCTGTTCTGGGCCTCGCGACGGCATTACTGGCTCGAGCTTCCAGCAAGCATCGCCCTAATCGAGACTCAACCGGGTTGAGAGGGTGATCAGAACTTCGCAGTGACCTTGGCCTCAGCCTCGGCTTCCGCCGTCTCGTCACGTGGCACGAGGGCGCGGCTGATGGCGGGAATGATCGCGTCGACCCGGTCCACCACCTCGAGGTGAAGATCGAGCCCGTGGCGGATGAAGTTTTCCTCGCTCATGCGCGCGAACAGCGACAGCAGCGGGTCCCAGAAGCCGCCGATATTGGCGAGCACGATCGGCTTTTGATGCTGCTCGAGCTGCGACCAGGTGAGCTGCTCGACGAACTCCTCCAATGTGCCGAGACCGCCAGGCAGCGCTACGAAGGCGTCCGACTTCATGAACATCAGATGTTTCCGCTGATGCATGTTGTCGACCACAATCAATTCATGAGCTTCGAGCAGCATGTGCTCACGCGCGCTCAAGAAAGCAGGGATGACGCCCGTGACCCGGCCGCCGTGGCGGATCACCGACCGCGCCGTCTCTCCCATCAGCCCGAGGCTTCCTCCGCCATAGACGAGACCGATATTCTCGGCGGCAAGGATGCGGCCAAAGTCGCGCGCGGCCTCGGCGAAGACTTTGTTCCGGCCTGGGCCTGACCCGCAATAGACGCAGATATTCCGAAGGTTAGCTGCTTTTTGCATGGAACCCATGTGCCATTGGCTACTTTGAAACGTCAAGGAAGCCTTCACCGTTCGTATTGGCAGCTGGTTATCCACAGATGTAGGGTGCGGCCATGAACATGCGCGGCGGACTCTGCCCTTCGGTCCTGCGGCGAGATAACGACACCTAGAGGGGCGTTTGCCGGAGGATCGAGCGAGAGATGGGCAGCAGGTTTGTGGCGTTGTTGGTAGCAGTGGTCGGCGTGATCGCCCTCGCTGCGGCGGGCATTTACCTCTATCGGCATCAGGGTGCCACCCCTGGGGTCGAGGACAAGGTGGCGACCGGTGAAAAGCCTGAGCAGGCAAAGCCGGGAGAGTCGAAACCAGCCGAGACGGCGCCCTCCAAACCCACTTCCGTGCCGAGCTTCGACGTCGTCCGCATCGAGCCGACCGGCGAAGGCGTTATTGCCGGGCGCGCCCAGCCGGGCTGGGCCGTCACCTTGGAGAGCGGAGGAACCAAGATCGCCGAGACCAAAGCCGATGAGGAGGGCGCCTGGAGCGTCGTGCTCCACAAACCTCTGCCCGCCGGCGACCATTCGCTGACGCTGCGCGCCGCCTCGCCCGATGGGACGCAGGCGCTGACCGGGCAGGAGCCGGTCCAGGTCGCCGTCGGCAAGCCAAGTGAGGAGGTCGCGCAGAAGGAGACTCCAGCGGAAGAGCCGGCCAAGGAAGCCGCTCCTGCCGCTCCTGAAGAGCAGACGCCGGCAGAAGCCCAAACGCCCGAGGCGCCCAAGACGGAGCAGCACGCGGAGGCGCCGCAAGCCGTCCCAGGCCAGCCAGAGCCGGTGGTTCCCGATGAGAATACTCCGCCGCCTGAGAGGTCGAAGCCTCCCGTGAAAATCAGCAAGCTCGACTATGAGGATACCGGCACCGACAGCGGGAAGATCACCATGTCGGGCGTCGGCGTGCCCAATGTGCATGTGTACTTCTTCTATGACCAACAGCCGATTGGAGACTTGGTGATCGGCAGCGACGGCACCTGGACGTTCGAGGTCGAGAAGAAGCTTGGGGAAGGCGAGCACAGCGTCCGCGCCGACACTTACGACGAGAAGACCGGTGTGGTTCAAGGGCGCGCCTCGCTTCGTCTCGGGCGCGAGCCCAAACCTGAAGGCGCCGAAACCGCCCCACTGCCAGAGCCGGTCTATCCGGAGGGGCCGCCGGAGGAAGCGGCTTCGCCTGCGCCGCCAGCGTCCGTCGCCGCGGCCGAGCCGCAAGATCTGTCGTCGCAGCCTCAGCCTGTTTACCCGGAAGGAGAGGCGGCGTCAGAGGCTCCTTCGCCTGAGCCATCCGCGCCGGTTGCAGCGGCACAACCGCAAGACCTGTCGTCGCAGCCTCAGCCTGTTCATCCGGAGGAGACGGCCGAGCCCGGACCGGCGGCTCAGCCGGAGGCGACCCCCGCCGAGCCTTCGGCGCCGGTCGTGGCCGAGCGGCCAAGCGAACCGAAATCGCCTGAGCCGGCAAAGGCCCCGGTCGTGTTCAAGAGCGTTGACTATCAGGACGTTGGCTCCAACTCAGGCAAGGTCGCGCTTTCCGGCACGGGCGAGCCTGGTGCGCGCCTCTTCCTCTATTTCGACGACACGCCGCTCGGCGAGGTGAGTGTGGGAAGCGACGGGACCTGGACGTTTGGGGCTGAGCGGAAACTGGGCACAGGCGAGCACAAGTTCCGTGCCGACAACATCGAGGAGGGTACCGGCATCGTCGTCGGCAGCGCTTCGATCGGCATCATGCGCATGGAGAAGCCGGCGCCGAAGGAGGAAATCGCCGCTGCGCCGCCCTCGCCAACTCCACCGCCGGCGCCCGCGCCACAAGGGGCCACGTCTGCTCCGGAACCTCAATCGCAAGTGGCCGCCACCGAGGAGGCGAAGCCCGCGGCAGCCTCCGAGCAACGCGCCCAGCACAAGCCGCATCGTCCGAGGGTCTACACCGTCCGCCGAGGCGACACGCTGTGGGAGATTGCCGAAGCCTACTACGGCGGCGGCTGGCACTATCGGGCCATCGTGCGCGACAACCACCACAAGATCCGCAATCCGCATTGGATTTACCCAAGGCAGAAATTCCACATTCCCGCGGGGAGATGATTGCTGCGGGGCGGGACTTCGCGGCGGCGCCTGCTTGAGGCCGCCTGAACCCGGTACTATATCCTTGAGAGGCTAGGGGGTAGCGCTTCGACGCTACCCCTTTTTGCCGCGTGACGACGCCCAGGGGTAAACATTTTTCCATGCAGGATCTGCCGCAAACGAGGAGCGACGCGCTGATGGCGGCGCGTACCGGGCACCTCACGGTCTTGCGCGAGCTTGCCCCCTATATCTGGCCTGCCGGGCGTTCCGATCTCCGGATGCGCGTGGTCATGGCCCTTGTGGCGCTGATCATCGCCAAGGCCATCACCCTCATGGTGCCGATCGCCTACAAGGCGGTGGTCGACCTCCTGACCAACGAGGCGACGGGCAAGCAGATCACCGCGGTCGGCCTCGCCGCCAGTCCCGTCTTCCTCATCGTTGCCTATGGCGTCGGCCGGGTGCTGATGGTGCTGTTCGCCCAGTTCCGCGACGTGTGGTTCACCGTGGTCGCCCAGCACGCGGTGCGTGAGCTCGCCAACCGCACCTTCCGCCATTTGCACGCGCTCTCGCTGCGGTTTCATCTCGAGCGCCGCACCGGCGGGTTGAACCGGGTCATCGAGCGTGGCGTGACCGGTGTCGACACCATCGTTCGCATGGCGGTGCTCAACTCTATTCCGACCGCGGTCGAGCTGCTCATGATCTCGGGCCTCGTCGCCTACTATTTCGGCTGGATCTATGTGCTGATCGTGCTCCTGACAGTCGGTCTCTATGTCGCCTTCACCTTCTGGGCGAGCGAACGGCGCATCGCCATCCGCCGCGACATGAACGATTCAGACACCGAGGCCCACGCCAAGGCGGTGGATAGCCTGCTCAACTACGAGACGGTGAAGTATTTCGGCAACGAGGATCACGAGGCGCGCCGCTTCGATTCCTCCATGGCGCGCTACGAGAGGGCGGCGATCAGGACTTACACCTCGCTCGGTGTGCTCAACACCGGGCAGGCGGTGATCTTTACCGTCGGCACGGTTATCTGCATGCTGCTCGCGGCCCGCGACGTCGCATCTGGCGCGCTCACCATCGGCGAGTTCGTGATGATCAACGCCATCCTCATGCAGCTTTACCTGCCGCTCAATTTCATGGGCATGGTGTACCGCGAGATCAAGCAAGGGCTCATCGACATCGAGACCATGTTCGCCCTGCTGCACGAGCCGCCCGAGATTGTCGATCGATCAGACGCCAAGACGCTGCGCGTGACCAATGGCGAGATCAAGTTCGAGAACGTGTCCTTCGCCTACGATCCCGAGCGGCAGATCCTGAAAAATGTGAGTTTCGGGGTGCCGGCGGGTAAGATGGTCGCCATTGTCGGTCCCTCCGGCGCCGGCAAATCGACGATCTCGCGCATCCTGTTCCGCTTCTATGAGCTCACCGGCGGCCGCGTTTCGATCGACGGGCAGAATATTAGCGACGTAACGCAAAGCTCGCTGCGCGCCGCCATAGGCATGGTTCCGCAGGACACGGTGCTGTTCAACGACACCATCCTGTACAACATCCGCTATGGGCGCCCCGAGGCGAGCGATGCTGAGGTGCGCGAGGCGGCGCGGCATGCCCAGATCCACGACTTCATCATGACCCTGCCGCAAGGCTACGATTCGCTGGTCGGCGAACGCGGGCTGAAGCTCTCAGGCGGCGAGAAGCAGCGCGTGGCCATCGCCCGCACCATCCTCAAATCGCCACCCATCCTGATGCTGGACGAGGCGACCTCGGCGCTCGACAGCCACACCGAGAAGGAGATCCAGGATGCGCTCGAGCGGGTCGCGCGCGAGCGCACGTCGCTCGTCATCGCCCATCGGCTTTCCACCGTGGTGCATGCTGACAACATCATCGTGCTCGACCATGGCGAGATCGTCGAGCAGGGCACCCATCTTAAGCTGCTCGCGCGCGGCGGCCTTTATGCCAGCCTGTGGGCGCGCCAACGCGAGGCTGACCAGGCCCGTGAGCGCCTCGCCCAGGTGCTCGAACACGAGCCTGAGCCAGAGTCGCGCGCCGCGGAGCGGCTTGAGGACGAGGCCCTTGCTGGCACCTAGGACCATGACCTGACCCCATGAGCCAACGCCACACCATCCTCGACAGCATCACGAGCGCCTTCGTGCCGATTCACCCGGAAGGCCACAAATTCATTGCCGGCTTTGCCGTCGCGGCGCTGATCCTGTTCCTGCTTGCCCCGCCGCTCGGATGGCTCGGCGTGATCGCCACCGTGCTGTGCGCCTATTTCTTCCGCGATCCGGAGCGGGTGACGCCACAGCGCCCAGGCCTCGTGGTGAGCGCCGCCGACGGTAAGCTCGTCAACACCGGCACTGTGGTTCCACCGAAGGAGCTTGCGCTCGGCGAGGCGCTCCTCACCCGTATCTCGGTTTTCCTCTCGGTACTCGACGTGCATATGGTGCGGGCACCGGTGGCTGGGCGCGTGGTGCACAGCACCTACGTGCCGGGGAAGTTCCTGAATGCCGAGCTCGACAAGGCGAGCGAGGAGAATGAACGGCGCGCGATCGTCATCGAAACTCCGGCGGGGGAGAAGATCGGCGTGGTGCTGATCGCAGGCCTGATCGCGCGGCGGATCGTGACTTTTGTGGGCGAGGGGGCTAGCGTAGCGGCAGGCGAGCGTATCGGCCTGATCCGTTTTGGCAGCCGGGTCGATGTTTATCTGCCGGCCGACAGCGACGTTCTGGTTGCAGCCTGTCAGACGGCGATCGGCGGCGAGACGGCCCTGGCCGAGCTGCCGGATGCTCGCGCCAGTGGCCCTTAGGATGCCGGAGAGGCCTTCGTCCCATGTTCCCTCCCTTCGATCCTGAAAAAGACGACCGCAAGCCGCGGGCGCGGGTGTTTGCGCGCGGCCAAGTGCCAACGCGGGTGCTGATCCCCAACATTTTCACCTTGCTCGGGCTGTGCGCGGGGTTGACCGCGATTCGCATGGCCATCGAGCACCGCTGGGATTTGGCCGTCGCGGCGCTCGTCTTCGCGGCGTTTCTCGACGGCATCGATGGGCGCGTCGCGCGGTTGCTCAAGGCCCAGTCGCGCTTCGGCGCCGAGCTCGATTCGCTTGCCGATTTCGTAAATTTCGGCGTGGCGCCAGCTATCATCATGTTCAATTGGGCGCTCGACGATCTGAAGAGCATGGGCTGGATCGCCGTGTTGATCTATGCGGTTTGCGCCGCGCTCAGGCTTGCGCGCTTCAATGTGGCGCTCGACCGGACCGATCTACCGGCGTGGAAAAGCAGCTATTTCGTAGGCGTGCCGGCGCCGGCCGGCGCCATCGTGCTGCTGTTGCCGATCTACGCGCAGGATCTCGGCCTGCATTTGCCGACCCTCACCCCGCTCGTGCTGCTCTACACGCTCGCCGTCGCGCTTCTGATGGTGAGTCGCGTACCGACGTTCTCGGGCAAGCTGATCGGCCAGAAGATCGCACGCGAGTACGTACTTCCGGTGTTCGTGCTCGTCGCGCTCTTCATCGCCTGCCTGCTGACCTATCCTTCGCTGACCCTTGCCGTGGGTTCAGTCATCTATCTCGCGCTCATTCCGGTCAGCGCCTATCGTTATTTCCAGGTCGAGCGGAAGATGGAGCTCATCGCCAAGGGGCAAAACGGCAAGGCCGTTTCCGAGCCTGCGGCGATCGAGCCGCCCCCGTTCCCGCACTAGATGTGCGCGTCGCTTTCGCCAGGGGACAGGACACCGGTGATGTCGTAGATCAAGCCGCCTGGCGCGAGCAGGGCGCCTAGTCGATCGCGCCCGAGCGCTACAATCTCGCGATGCTTCACGGCGAGCACCACAGCTTGGAAGCGATCGGTGGGCAGTCTATCGACAATGCCGACGCCATATTCATGCAGGGCATCCTCACGGTCGGCGACCGGATCATAGACCACAACATCGAGGAAGCTGCCAAGCTCGCGCACGAGGTCGACGACCTTAGTGTTGCGCGTGTCGGGCACGTTCTCCTTGAAGGTGAAACCCATGACCAAGACCTTGGCGTCGTCCATCTTCAGCTTGCGGTGGAGCATGGCCTTGATGATGTCGCGGGCGACGAAGCTCGCCATGCCATCATTGATGCGGCGCCCGGCGAGGATCATCTCGGGGTGGAAGCCGATCGATTGCGCCTTGTGGGTCAGATAATAGGGATCGACGCCGATGCAGTGACCGCCGACCAGGCCAGGACGATAGGCGTGAAAATTCCATTTGGTGCCGGCGGCGGCAAGCACCTCGCTTGTGTCGAGCCCAAGATCCTTGAACAGCATGGCAAGCTCGTTGATAAGCGCGATGTTCACGTCGCGCTGGATGTTCTCGATGACTTTCGCGGCTTCCGCCACTCTGACCGAGCTCACCTTGTGGGTGCCCGCGGTCACCACGCTGCCATAGACCTTGTCGACGAGCTCGGCGGCCTCCGGCGTCGAGCCAGAGGTGACCTTGACGATGGTGGGGAGCCGGTGCTGCAAGTCGCCGGGATTGATGCGCTCAGGCGAATAACCGACGAAGAAGTCGCGGTTGATGGTGAGCCCGGACGTCTTCGCCAGGATCGGCACGCAAACCTCTTCCGTGGCGCCCGGATAGACCGTCGATTCATAGACCACCACGTCGCCGGGCGAGAGCACGCGCCCGACCGTCTCGCTCGCCCGCATCAGTGCCGTGAGGTCAGGACGCTTGGCCTCGTCGATGGGCGTCGGCACCGTGACGACATAGAAATTGCAGTCGTGAAGAGCCTCTATGTCGGTGTTGAAGGAGATGGTGCGGGCGGCGGCGAATTCCTCGTCGGTGACCTCACCGGTGCGGTCGCGGCCGCCAGCAAGTTCGCCGACCCGGGCCTTGTTGACGTCGAAACCCACCACCGGAAAGTGCCGCGCCATATAGACGGCAAGCGGCAGCCCGACATAGCCAAGCCCAATGATCCCGACCCGCACGTTCTCGATCGCGGGCGGCCTCGCTTGCCCGGATCCCTCACGCGTTGCCGCCTTAATTTGGTCATTCATGGGCAGGTTCTATCGTCCCTCGATATCGGGGCGTGGCTTAGCATTTCGCGCCTGTTTTCGCAAAGTTCGGGGAAGGGCCGCGTGGGCCGTCCGAATTTGTCCTCGAACCGCTAAGATGCTAAGGCCAAAGCCGAAAAAATGGCAGGGGCGGCACGCGCATGAAGCATAGACTTTCAACCTATCTGCGCCAGCTCGAGGCGGAGAGCATCCAGATCATGCGTGAGGTGGTGGCGGAATTCCATCACCCCGTCATGCTCTATTCGATCGGCAAGGACTCCTCGGTCATGGTGCATCTCGCCATGAAGGCTTTCTACCCGGCAAAGCCGCCGTTTCCGCTGCTGCACGTCGATACCACGTGGAAGTTCCGCGAGATGATCGCCTTCCGCGACCGCGAGGCGAAGCGGCTCGGTGTCGATCTGATGGTGCATGTCAACGAACAGGGTGTGCACGACGGCATCTCGCCCATCACCCATGGTAGCGCGCTTTATACCGACATCATGAAGACGCAGAGCCTCAAGCAGGCGCTCGAGCAACATCATTTCGATGCGGCCTTCGGCGGAGCGCGGCGCGACGAGGAAAAGTCGCGCGCTAAGGAGCGCGTGTTCTCCTTCCGCAACGCCGCCCATAATTGGGACCCGAAGCGGCAGCGCCCCGAGCTCTGGCACCTCGCCAACACTCAGATCAAACCGGGGGAAAGCATGCGTGTGTTTCCACTGTCGAACTGGACCGAGCTCGACGTGTGGACCTACATCTATCTGGAAAATGTTCCGGTGGTGCCGCTCTATTTCGCCGCCGAGCGTCCGGTGGTCGAGCGTGGCGGCATGCTGATCATGGTCGACGACGATCGCCTGCCCATGGATGAAGGCGAGAAGCCGACGATGCGGCGCGTGCGCTTCCGCACGCTTGGCTGCTACCCGCTGTCAGGCGCCATCGAATCGAATGCCGCGACGGTGCCCGAGATTATCGAGGAGCTGGTCGCGGCACGCTCGTCGGAACGCCAGGGCCGTGTCATCGACCACGATCAGACTGGGTCGATGGAGAAAAAGAAGCAGGAAGGGTATTTCTGATGGCACGGTTGAGTGTTGTCGACACTATGCGTGACACTGCCGCTGAGGAGCGGCTGAAGGAGCGGCTCGCCGCCGAAGAAAACCGCGGCCTGTTGCGCTTTCTCACTTGTGGCAGTGTCGATGACGGCAAGAGCACGCTGATCGGGCGGCTGCTTTACGACTCGGCGCAGATCTACGACGACCAGCTGAAAAGCGCCGAGCGCGATTCGAAGCGGCCTGGCGGCAACGGTGCGCTCGACCTCGCGCTGCTCGTCGATGGGCTGCAGGCGGAACGTGAGCAGAAAATCACCATCGACGTGGCTTATCGCTATTTCTCGACGCCGCGCCGCAAATTCATCGTCGCCGATACGCCGGGCCATGTGCAGTACACGCGCAACATGGCGACCGGCGCCTCCACTTGCGATTTCGCCGTGCTCTTGGTCGATGCGCGGAGCGGCGTGCTCACCCAGACGCGGCGGCACGCCTGCATCGTCTCGCTGCTCGGCATCCGCAAGCTAGCGCTTGCCGTGAACAAGATGGACCTCGTCGATTTCAGCCAGGCGCGCTTCGATGCGATCGCCGAGGACTTCAAGAGCTTCGCCGAGCCGCTTGGCTTCGAGGCCATCACCTGCATCCCGGTATCCGCGCTAAAGGGCGACAATGTAATCGTCCCCAGCCCGCATATGCATTGGTATCGCGGTCCCACGCTGCTCGGGCATCTCGAGACGGTTGATGTATCACGGGAGGAGAAGGAGGAGCCGCTCCGCTTCCCCGTGCAGTGGGTGAACCGGCCGCATCTCGACTTCCGCGGATACGCCGGCACGATTGCGAGTGGCAAGGTTAGGCCGGGCGATGAGGTGATGATCCATCCTTCGGGCAAGCGCGTGCACGTGGCGCGCATCGTCACCGCCGACCGCTACCTAGAAGTTGCCCATCGCGGCGATGCCATAACGCTCACCTTTGCCGAAGAAGTTGACGCCAGCCGCGGCGACATCGTCTGCGGGATCGAGGAGGCGCCGGAGATCGCCGATCAGATCGCGGCGCGCATCGTCTGGTTCGACGAGGAGCCGATGCTGCCCGGCCGCAGCTACGCGCTCAAATGCGGCTGTCAGACCACGACCGCCACCATCTCGAGCCTGAAATACAAGCTCAATGTCGACAATCTGGAGCATGTGGCAGGCAAGACGCTCGAGCTCAACGAAGTCGGGTCCTGCAACCTAAGCACCGGCAAGACGCTCGTGTTCGACCCGTACGCCGAGAATTCCGAGACCGGAAGCTTCATCCTGATCGACCGCTTCACCCATGGCACGGTCGCCGCAGGGATGATTGAATTCGGCTTGCGGCGCGCCACCAATATCCAGTGGCAGGCGCTCTCCATCGACAAGGGGGCGCGGTCGCGGCTGAAGGGCCAGCAGCCTTGCGTGCTCTGGTTCACCGGACTGTCAGGCTCGGGCAAGTCGACCATCGCCAACATGCTGGAGAAGCGGTTGCACGCGCTCGGACGGCACACTTACGTGCTCGACGGCGACAATATCCGCCACGGGCTCAACAAGGACCTGGGCTTCACCGACGCGGACCGGGTGGAGAATATCCGCCGCGTGGCGGAGACGGCGAAGCTGTTTGTCGAGGCCGGCCTGATTGTCATGGTGTCGTTCATCTCGCCGTTCCGCTCCGAGCGGCGCATGGCGCGGGAGCTGTTCCAAGATGGCGAGTTCGTCGAGGTCTATGTCGACACGCCGCTCGAAGTCTGCGAAGCGCGCGACCCCAAAGGGCTATACCGCAAGGCGCGAGCAGGATTGATCAGCCACTTTACCGGCATCGATTCAGATTATGAGGTGCCGGAGGCCGCTGAGCTCACCCTCGATACCGGCAAGACAACACCAGACGCGCTCGCCGAGGCTCTGCTTGCTGAGCTCAGGCGCCGCCACGTCATCTGAAAAAGTTGGGCCGCAGCCGCCGATCCCCCCGATTTGGTCCCTCGGTTAGCGGCTGCGGCCCACCTCAAGCTAGTCTGAGAGACTAGCGAGGATCTTCAAGCGCTCGGCGGCCTTCATGTTGCCGGTCTCCGAGGCCCATTCGTACCAACCCATGGCGCGCGTCTTGTCCGGACCAACGCCACGCGCGCCAAGCTCGGCTAGATATTCGGCATCGAACGTGCGCGCGAGCTCGTAGGCAGCGTCGGCTTCGCCTTGCTCGGCGAGATGCATGAGCAGGAGCCGTGCGCCTGCGATATCGCCTTCGCCGAGCAGACGCATGGCGCGCGCCATGAGCGGAGAGGCTGGAGCGGCGGCAGGCCGCGCCTGCGCTGGTGGCCGTGCCGTGTTGAACAGCGTTCCAGAGGCCCCGGCGGCTGACGCCAAGGTAGGCCCGGCAGCGACGCGGAACACCAAACGCTGCCGGGCCTGGGGGGCGCTAGTGGCGCCTAAGGCGTAAATTTCCACGGGATAGTCGCCGCTCGCGGCGCCACCGATCGACAAGGTCAGGTGGTCGGCGTCCTTGTCCTTCACGAGCCAAGCGCCGCTCGGGTTGCGCTGGCCGGCGGAGAGCTTGGAGTCACTGGGAAGGCCGCGAACGAGGACGTAGCGTGCCTGCCGCTGGGTGAGCAGGGGACCAAGCTCGAGCGGGCGGCCGGCTTGTACCATGATCAACTGCGGCGCCACATCGGCCGCCGATGAGGAGCCTGCCACGGGCTCTGGTGCAGCGCTCAAAGCCTCTTCCTCGACCGGCGCAGGCTCGGTGAAGGGCGCCGCCTTGGCGAGAATGAGCTTTGGCAGCGCAGAGTCCTGCGACCCGTGCCAAACCACGGAACTCGAGCTTTTGACCAGAGGGTCGGCGCCGGCAGGGGAGGGCTTGGCAAAGCTTGCAAGGGCCGCAATGCCGACCACGGTCAGCACGATCGACGTGGCAACGCATCCCGCGACGAGCAGGCTCGCTTGGCGTTGACGCCGGCGGAAGTCTTGAACGAGCGCCTGCATATGCGCTTGCGGAGCAGGCGGCTCGAGCGGCAAGCCCGCCTCAAAGGCCTCACAGTCGCTGAGATCGTAGCCGCTGCTTGTCTCGGAGCGGACTGCGAGCGCAAGGTCCTCAAGAAAGGTGCCAAGCTCCTCGTCGTCAGGCACCAAGGTCCGCAGTCGAGCGGCGAGCGAGCGGGGCAGAGCCATCCCGCGGGCGATGCGCCGCGTGTATCGCGGCGTCTCGATATACGGAAAGGTGCTGCGGTGGATTGCGTCCCAGCGCACCCCGGGAATTGCCGCCGGACGATCCGCTTCGAGGTATTCGCGGGCGAGCGGTTGACGCAACGGTTGCAAACCAGGCTCTGCTGGGCAGGGCGCGGCGGAACCGGTCATAGTTGTACTCCATGTTTACTCCGCCGAGCGGCTTGGCCGCCTGGCGTTACGCGCCCCGTCTTCCCCCTCCTACAAAAAAAGACGCGCTAGTGCCCCTTAGCGCGCTGCCACTCGAGATACTCTTTGAACAATACGTCCCTCTGATTTTGGCCCACGGGCAGATTTGACTGAGCTGCGCCAGCTTCGATCTTTACCTGTGTGCCTTTGCGCGCGTCCTCGTTCGGATGTTCTGCCAACCATGCATCAGCCGCTGGCGTCCTGGTCCAGCCTGGGAGGCCCGCGGCGAGATTGATATCACGCCATTTCGGATGCCTGCCGTCTTTCTGGAGTTCGCCGAAGTGCGAGAAGAGCGTGTCGATCAATTGCACCACACGGTCGGCGTGGCCTGGATCGTCCTTGGAGGCGGCCGCGAGCAACACCATGCCGGTCGCGACCGACGGAATCTCGGTCTCCATTTCGATCAAGTTTGGATAATCGTCATGGTCGAAGCCTGTCGGCAGGTAGGCCTCTTCGAGGCCCGCGCCGAACGCGATGGGCAGAAGATGCAGTCCCTGATTTGCCGGGATCCCGGCGATCAGGGGCATTGGCTTGGCGCCGACGAATAGGCTGGCGTCGATCGCGCCCTGCTTCAATTGCTCGATGGCAGCGCGGCCATCGAGAGCAACCGGCTCGACCTCGATCTTCAGAGCCCGGAACAGGTTCCTGGCAGTGACCGCCGAGCTTCCGCCGACAGGGCCGAAATTCACCTTCTTGCCAGCGAGATCGGCGAGGCTGTCGACGCCGGCCCGGGCGAGGAGATGCACCTCTTGCGGACAAAGTCTGGCGACAACCTGGAGACTCTCGGTGAGATTTGAGGAGGAGTTCTGCGTCTCGGTATCGGCGAGCACGTCGGTCGAAACAAAACCCGCATCGATGTGCGGGTCGTGCAAAAGTCGTGAAATATTGTTGAGGCCGCCGTCGCCCTGTACCGGGACGACGCGGAGTGGGCTGTCGTTGGCGAAAAGCTCAGCCATCTCGGCAGCAAGCTCGATTTCCGATCCGACGTCGTCGCCCGCGATCACACCGAGCCAGTCTGCGCTTGAAATCGGATCCAGACCCTTGCCGGTTCCCAGGGCTGTGTCGCCCGAGGCGACCATGCCGATAATGGCGGCAAAAACCAACGGCAGTCGGATACGCAAAATGCGCGCCGCCATGACACCCGTCCCTCTTTAAGGCAGGAACCGGAGCTTCTAGAGCGCCGGGCGCCTCAACCGTCGAGCATGTGGACGGGCAACGCATGAAATCGACACCCCCCTGCATCTCGAAGGCCGGCAGCTAAACTCCTGTCCGGCATTCTTCCCGTGTCTCAAACCCCGTTCGGGGCAAAACGTTCACTTTTTGTTGAACATGAGCGTAACGCGCGACTGGGGCGCCACTTCGTCCTGATTGCGGCGAAGCCGAGGCTTAGCGCTTGACACGTGTCGGCGAGGTAACAGGAAGCGCGGTGCGCAAGGGCAACCAGGTCGACAGGTAAAGCTCCGTAGCTGTGCGAAAGCTCATCCATCATGCGCGCATAAAGAGAATAGGCGAGACGGTTTAGGCCAAGCCGCGCCGCCACGGCGCTCGGCAAGATGAAGCGCATGTAGACCGACAAGAGTGTTGCTGCGCGCTCGTGTTTTGGAAGCCGCTCCAGTATCGACGGCGCCACAAGATAATAGGCGGCAAGGGCGGCGCGGCCGCCGGGCATGTCGATGAGCACGCGGTCTCGGTAGCGGCGAAGGGTGCGGAGCTCGAAGCAATCGTCGCTCAAGCCAAGCACTTCGCAGCAGGCGGTGGTCAGGAAGCAGCCTTTGGCCGGCGGTGTGCAGTTCTTTTCGTCGAAGGATTTCGCCAGTTCGTCCTTGTGCTGCACCGCCCAGTCGAGGGCTTTGCGTAAATCTTCGCAGTTGAGCGTGAAGCTGCATTCCTCGGCGTTGCCGAGCTTCACCGCCATCTCCACCGATTTTGCCGAGCGGAACAGCGCTCCGGTCGAAAGTGGCAGGACGATACTCACCTTGTCGTCGCGGATGTCGGTGCACACCCCGCAGAGCGGCTCGTCGACGGCAGCGGTGCCGTCCTCGTTCTTGGCGATGATGCGATTGTCGGGCTTGACGAGAAAGTCTTTCGGCAGCGGCGTGCCGTCGGGGTCGCCAAAGATTACGAGCTTCGCATCGTAGCTCGCCGCCACCTGAATCTCGGCGCGGAGATCGCAAGCGTCGGGATTGGAAAAGGTCACCTGGCCGATGCGGGCGCCGGCTTGCTTGTTGGTCGCCGTCCCCTTCCAATCGCCGAAGGCCTGAAGCGCGAAGCACTCGGGCTTCTTGGGCGCAGGCTTCTCCTCGGCCGCGAAAGCTGGCGGGATGAGTTGAACGAGGCGCGGCGCGCCAATGGCAGCGGCGAGCAGTCCGAGCATCCTGCGGCGCGTATTCAGAAGCATGTGCCGATCCTGAGAAACTGACGCGCGAGGCGCACGCCCCGCGGAAAACGGTCAATGCCTGTTTCACGAGAACGGCGGCTTGTCAAACCGGGCGCTGGGTGAGAGCACAAGCCAAGAAGAAGCCCCGGGAAGAGGCATCCCGGGGCTTTGAAGATCGGAGTTGTAGCCACGCCGCAAATTCCGTTACGAGCGCGGCTCAGACGGAGTCACCCCGGGGCAACCTCTCAGACACCAAATGGATCAGCCGGCGGCGTTCTTCAATCCAAGCCGCGCGTCATCTGTGCCTTGATTGGCTCCGCCGCGTCGGCGGTCACCTTGGTGGACAGCGTGCGCATCTCTTCGGCTTGCGATTGCAAGGCGCTGATCTGGTTGCGCCAATAGGACGCCTGCAGCTCCATGGCTTCGGCAAGGTTCTTTGCCGCCGCCAAGCTCTTCGCAAGATCGAAGCCGGAATTGATGTTGCGCTGAGCAATGTCGATGACCTTGCGGTTGAGCGCGACGGCGCCCTGACCGACCGCGTCGAACGACCTTTCCCAACTCTCGAGCACGGCGTCGAGCGCGTCCTTGGAGCGCTCGTAGATCTGTCGTGTTTGAGCGATGTTCTTCTCGGCCAAAGCGCGCATTGCCTCAGGCACTTGACCGTCGCCGGCAAAGTCCTCGAATTGAGCAGCGGCCTTGCGATATGTATCGCGCGCCTTCTCGGCGGCAGCTTTTGAACTTTCGGTCATGGTACTGGCCTCTTGGGGTACGCAGAAGGTTAGCAGGGGTTGGACGACCCAAGCCGGCACGCTTCCATGCGCTCAGGCCGGGCTGCCAATTGTGAAGGGTAAGACCTTGGCGTGACACTTTGCAAGCGCGGCGCGCAATCGCGTTTTTCGCCTCGCAAACCGAGTTCTCAACTCTATGGGTTAAGCGCTTCGAATT
>DATFVP010000132.1:0-2164 GCA_035260285.1 Methyloceanibacter sp. | reverse complement strand
CCTAACACGAAGTCGGAACACTGAGAACATGGCGGCGAACATGGCGGGATTTGGGCTTCGGGCTTGCGGCTTGAATTTGCGAGTTGAAAACACCGGAAATCCCCGTCTTCGGAACCCTCGCCGCCGCGGCACAGCGCCGCTTTGCCCTTCATGCCGCCGCCATCATTTTCGTGCAAAACCGAGCTGACCGGAAACGTCAAAGGAGTTCGGGGATGGCCAAGCTCACGCTCTATCATGCCTCGCCGTCGCGCTCGTCGATCGTGCGCTGGATGCTCGAAGAAATCGGCGAGCCATACGACATCCATTTGCTGCGGCTCATGGAGGGCGATCAGGCCAAGCCCGACTATCTCGCGGTCAACCCCATGGGCAAGGTGCCGGCGCTGAAGCATGGCGACGTGGTTATCACCGAGGCCGCCGCCATCTGCACCTACCTTGCAGATGAGTTTCCGAAAGCGCGGCTCAACGTGCCGATCGGCGATCCGCGCCGCGGCCTCTATCTCAAATGGCTGTTCTTCGGCCCAGGCTGCGTTGAGCCGGCGATCACCGACCGCGCCTTTCCGCGGAACGAGGAGCCGCGCAGAAGTGCCCTCGGTTATGGCGACTTCGACACGGTGATGAACGTGCTGGCCAACGCCGTCGCCAAAGGACCTTACCTGATGGGCGAGCAGTTCACCGCCGCCGACGTCGTCATCGGCTCGACGCTTCGCTGGGGCATGATGTTCAATCTCTTGCCCAAGCGGCCCGAATTCGTCGACTACGTCGCGCGTCTCGAGACGCGTCCGGCGCTCAAGCGCGCGACCGCGCTCGATCAGGAACTCGCCGCCGCCTGAAGGCGACAATTCAGCTCGAATTTTGCCAATTCACGACATCACTCATCCCGAGCGTGGTAGTCGCGCGACAACAGAAACGAAGGAGCGCAGCCATCCGCTGACAAGGCTTTCGCGATCGACTCGACCAAATTGGAGCGTGGAGAAGTCTGGGGCGAGACTGACTCGGCGGTGCATTGGAAAGGCGCCTTCGCCGTCTATGGCGGCCACGGCGCGACGGCATCCTCGGTCATCGTCTACGAGATCGAACCGGGCAAGCGGCTTGGCTGGCACACCGACGCGACCGAAGAGACGCAGTACATCGTTGCCGGCACGGGGAAGCTCTATATCGAGGACGGCTCCGTAATCCCGATCGGACCTGGCAGCGTGTTCGTGCTGCCCACGCCGATGCGCCACGACGTCGAGAATACCGGTAAGGAAACGCTGCGCGCCGTCGCTTTCTTCGCCGCGGCCATGTTCACGCAGGATTGAGGTCAGGTGATGATGCCGCCGAAGACTCACATTCTCGGCACGCCCAACCGCGAGGGCTAATGCGCCCGCTTGGCGGCCTTTCGGTGGAACAGCTTGCGCAGCTCCTGCTTGGCTTTCTGTAGTCTGCTTCGGTCCCCAACCGATAGATTTTTGCCGGCGCGGTTGATGTAGAAATTGAGCATCGACATCGCCGAACGATAGGGGTCCGATTTCCGCCGCTCGCTTGCCTCGGCCGAATGCTTCAATGACATAGCGATCTCTTTCGGATCCTTCAGCGTGAACACTCCTTTTTCCAGATCGAGCGCGTCGGAGTGCTCAGTCACCTCTTGCGACCAGCGCTTGGGAGATTTCTCCGCCATCTCAATAGCTCCGCACTGCACGCGTGAGCCGCAGGAAGAGCGCCACGCCGAATCCCCAAGCGCCGTTCAGCATCATGGAGACGAGGAAGCGCGGCCAGAGCTCCGGAATGGGCTCGCGCTTTATCGGCGGCACCACGAAAAAGGCGACGAGCGGCAGCGCGATCGCCGCAACGATGATCCAGCCCGCCCAATAGGCGCCTCCGCGCAAACACGACAGCAGGGGTGCCAGAACCGCGCCCCACACGCCGCCCCAGAACGCCTTTGAGATCACCGACGGCACGCCTAAGGGCGGGATGGGGTCGAGAGGCCAGGCCGGACGCTCCGGCGGCATGAGGCCGATTTGGTTGAACAAGAACCACAGGCTCTGATGAAAGACCAGCACGGCAAGCGCGCCGCCGACAAAGCCCAGGATCGAAAGTCTCGCAATTGGCGGCATCAAGGCCTCCCTCATTGACGCCATGATGCAGCGGCTCAATGAAAGCGCAAGGCAAGAGGCGGTCACGTTTC
>DATFVP010000131.1:0-3443 GCA_035260285.1 Methyloceanibacter sp. | reverse complement strand
GGTGTTGTCCGGAATCGATCCGAGATAGTTGAGCGGCACATGCGTCTCCGCTATCGCCTCGGGTTTGATCAACTGCTTGCCGTCATGCTTGCCATGACCGAGTTGCAGCCGCACCCATTGCGCTAGATCCCGTGCGGTGGTACTGACGCCGCCGGCCGGCGATTGCGCATCGGGCTGGCGCATGAGCTTGGCAGTCCACTTTTCCCCTGAAGGGGACGTTCCGCCATCCACCTTGATATGCAATGTGGAACGGTTTGTCTCTTTGAGAAAGTCCGCATGGCGCGAACTCGTCTGCGTCATGCCCAGCGAGTCGTAGAGTTTCTCCTTTGAGACATCCTCCCACGACTTGCCGGTCGGTTTCACGGCGGCGACCGCACCGGCGGTGAGCCCAAAGTTGCTGTACGAATAGGCCGAACGGAAACTGCTGGCGGGCGGCATGAAACGCAGGCGATGCAGAATCTCATCGCGCGAGTAGCCGATGATTTTTTCAAGCTCGTTGCCCGCCTCGCCGGGTAGGCCGCTGCGATGATTGAACAAATCGCGGATCGTCACCTGGCTGGTGGCATATGGCTCATACAGTTGAAAAGCGGGGTCGAGTTGGCTGACACGCGAGTCCCATGACACGAGCCCCTCACTGACCACCGCGGCGACAACCGTCGAGGCAATCGGCTTGGATGCGGAAGCGAGTTGAAAGACCGTTTCTGCGCTGACCGGATCGGTCTTGCCCACCTCGCGAACGCCGAAACCCTTGAGGTAGACCACCTTGTCCTGATGGACGAGGGCGATGGACACGCCAGGAACACCGGTCATCTGCATGGCTTGCTGCACGAATTTCTCCAGTTCCGGCAAGGCGGCCTTGACTTTGTCGGGCGTCACCGAGGATGGGGGTTGGGCGTGCGCATTCATGATTTTCTCCTCCATTGAAGATTGAGTGAATCGGACTCACCAGGATCGCACTCACCCGGTCGGATTCCGCAACGCCGCGTCGACGTGCTATACCGACCGGCATAGTTCCGTTATACCTGCGAAGGACTCAACTCTCTCCTCTCTCACTGTAACCTAACTGTAACCAAACTATCGGGAGCGATACGAATAGGATTTTTAAACGACGAATAGGATTACGAATAGACGAATAGGATTTTTACGAATAGGATTTTTAAACGACCTTTTCTATGACCTAGCCATATCGCACGACCGGCAGAGATGTCAATTCCTTTTTCTGCTTGATGAAAAACCCACTGTTGTACCGGTCCGCTTGGCCGGAGAGTAGTCGGGAGGCAAGCGAAAGGTTTCTTATGGAGACGCTCGGTCGAACTCAGAGCGAGCGGCACCGTCGGCTTGCGTTGGCAAGCGGTTTTCCTGCTCCTCAGATCGTCTGGAATAGATCGACTCGACGCGCTGGCGCGCGCGGCGGCGCCGCAGGTCGGCAGGCCCAGATGACTGAGGATTTTGACAATCACCACGGTCCGTCGGGCGACGTGGCCAATCGGAGCTACTTTCCGCCGCCGGTCCAAAAGCTGAGGCCATAACATCGAAAGCCGGGAGGGCGGGAAGGCGGCTCTCAGTACGGCTCAAGCCCTTTGGACTTCATAATCTGCACGACAACTGGATCGCGCAGGTACTTGAGCAGCGCCCGGGCGGCCTGCGGCTCCCTGGCGTTCGCACAGACGCCCGCGGCGAGGTTGACGTAGGCCTGTATGGCGGCAGGGAGCGGGCCGACGTAGTCCAGCTTCGCGTTGGCGAGCGCGGCGCCCACGCCCGTGATGCCGAAATCCACTTCACCCGCGTCCACGGTGTTCGTCAGGTTGGCCGCCGGCTTGATCGTGGGCTTCATTTCACTTGCGATGCCAAGACGGTCGAGCACGGACATGAATCCGATCCCGCTCTCGCCCGTGGCGGAGTAGCCGACGGACTTGGCGCCGAGCAACGAGCGCTTGAACGCGTCGACCGAGCCGATGTCGGGCTTGGCAGCGCCCTTGCGCGTGACCACGCCCAACCCGGTGCGCCCGATGTTGTATTGAGTCCCCGCGGCGATCGTTCCCTGCTGGAGCAATTCCTCGATCGCCTTGGGGCTGACGATGGCGATATCGAACGTTTCGCCGGCCGCGATTCTCTTTCTGGTGGCGGCGATGTTGGCGAAGTCGAGCAGCACCTTGTGCCCGGTAGCGCGCTCGAACTGCGGGACAACTTCTGTCAGCGCGCCGCTGGCCGCCGGGCTGGAGAACACCTTGACCTCTGTCGCGTTGACGGCGACCGCCAGCAGGCTCGCCCCTAGAAATACGCAGCCTTCGAAGGGCAGAGAGAGCGAGTGCGTCATGATTGCTACTCCATTTAAGCCTACGGAAACCTACTCTGACCCTGCCTCGCACGCGCCTATTTGAACGCGGGCATCACCTGCTGTGTCATGATCTCGAGGCTGCGGAGCTCGAGCTCGAACGGCAGAAGGCCGCCAGGGTTCAGCTCGGCCGCGATGCCGCTCAATCCGAGTTCTCCCTTCAGCTCGCCGAGCCGGTCGATCAGCTGTGACGCAGTGCCGAACGCGACCTTGGTGCTGAGGATCTCGTCGTAGGTGAGGCTCTGCAGGCGCTGCGCCTGGTTCCGGCGCAGTTCGGCCGGGATGCCGGCGCGGCCGACCGGGGCGACCGTCAGAGCGGCCTGGCGCTGGAAGTAAAACGTGATCGTTTCCTTCGGCTCCTCGACCGCGGCTTCGGCGGTGGGGGCCGCGTAGAGCGGAATGCGGAGGCAGACGTCGCCATCGCCGGGGTGCCCGGCGTCGCGCCACGCGGCGCGATAGGTTTTCAGATGGCCGGCCAGCTCGGGAATGCTCATGCCGCGGAGCCCGACGAAGATCGGCAGCCCGAGCCTGGCGACTCGCGGGAACGTGTCGGGCGTCGTCGCGGCCATCCGGAGCGGCGGAGGGGACGATCGATACGGCCGCGGCGCGACGGCGACGTTCTCGAACTGATAGAACTTTCCTTCGTAGCTGAAGGGCTCGCCCTTCCAGGCCGTGACGATGATGTCGAGCGCTTCGAAGAATCGCTCCTGGCTCTCCGCGTAAGGGATGCCGAGCGCGTCGTATCCGCGCGTGCCACCGCTTCGACCGATGCCGAAGTCGAACCGGCCCTGGCTCAGGTGATCGAGCGTGGTCACCTCGCCGGCCAGGCGCAGCGGATGATTCAACGGCAGGAGCTGCACGGCCGTGCCGGTGCGGATGCGCTTCGTCCGCGACGCGATCCAGCTCGCCATCAGGAGCGGGCCGGAGAGGACCGAGCGCGCCGGGTTGAAGAGCATCTCGGCCAGCCAGACGATGTCGAGACCCCAGGCTTCCCCGGCCTCGGCCATCGCGAACATCTCCCGGAACGCATCGGGCTGATCGACTCCGCGTCGCGTCTGCTCCAGGAAGATTCCGAAGTCCATGACATCCCCTCTATTTAGATCGGGGG
>DATFVP010000130.1:0-4918 GCA_035260285.1 Methyloceanibacter sp. | reverse complement strand
GCGCAGCATCTTGCGCCGCTGGCCGAAGGCCGCCGCCGTCACCCGCTCCAGTGCAGCGACGTCGCAGGCAGGAAGCGGAGCCTCCTTCGGCACGAGCTCGACAAGAGAGGAGTCGACCTTGGGACGTGGCGTGAAGGCGGCGGCAGGAAGGGTAAGCAGAATGCGAGGGGAGGTGCGCCACTGGCTGAGCACCGCGAGACGTCCATAGTCCTTGCCGCCCGGCTTGGCCACGACGCGGAGCGCGACCTCGCGCTGGAACATGAGAACCAGCCGATCGAACCAAGGCGGCCATGGCTCGGTCTTGAGCCAGCCGATGAGGAGGGGAGTGGCGACGCTGTAGGGCAGGTTGGCGACAATGCGCGCGGGCGCCCGCAAGCCTAAGGCGCCATAGTCGACCTCGCGCGCATCAGCAGCGACAATATCGAGCCGTCCCGGATAGACATGAGCGATGTCGCGCAGGGCAGGGAGGCAGCGCTCGTCCTTTTCGATGGCTATTACCCGCGAAGCACCTTCGAGGAGCAGCGCGCGTGTGAGGCCACCTGGCCCTGGACCAATCTCGACCACGGTCGCTCCTTCGAGCGGTCCTGCGACGCGCGCGATGCGGCGGGTGAGGTTGAAATCGAGCAGAAAATTCTGGCCGAGGCTCTTGCGCGCGCTAAGCCCGGACGCGCGGATGATGTCGCGCAGCGGCGGAAGCCCGTCGAGCGTGTTCAAGGCTTGGCGCCCGCGCGGGCCTGCATGGCATCGGCGAGCCGCAAGGCCTCGATCAGGCTGCGTGGGCTCGCTTGTCCGGTGCCGGCAAGCGCAAACGCCGTACCGTGGTCAGGCGAGGTCCGCACGAACGGCAGTCCAAGGGTGACGTTGACGCCAAGGTCGAAGGCAACGGTCTTGATCGGGATGAGGGCCTGGTCGTGATACATGGCCACAGCCACGTCATAGGTCTTGCGCGCCGCCGCGTGGAACAAAGTGTCGGCCGAGTAGGGGCCCGTCACGTCGAGGCCTTGACGGCGGGCGGCAGCGATGGCGGGCACGATCACCTCGATCTCCTCGCGCCCCATGGTGCCATCCTCTCCGGCGTGGGGGTTGAGGCCGGTGACGGCTATATGCGGCCGCGCCACGCCGAAATAGCGCGCAAGGTCCCGTGCCGTGATCTCGAGTGTCTTGACGATGCGCCCCTCGTCAAGGGCCGCCATCACCTCTTTGAGCGGAATATGGATGGTGACCGGCACCACCTTCAGGTCAGGTGCTGCGAGCATCATCACCGCATCGGAGGCATCGAGCCCGGCAAGCTTGGCCAGAAACTCGGTGTGGCCTGGGAAGCTGAAGCCCGCGTGAATCAGGGTCGCCTTGCTGATCGGGTTGGTGACCACGGCGCTCGCTGTGCCGGCGCGGACGAGTTCGACGGCTCGCTCGATTGAGCGCTGAACCGCGCCCGCGGCGGCGGAGTCGGGACGTCCGGCAACCACATCGCCGGCGACGGAGACGGGCAGCACCGGCAATGCCTCGACGAAGAGAGAGGGCGCCTCGCTTGCCTCGCCGACGGTTTCTATCTCGATGTCGAGACCGAGCGCGCGGGCCCGCTCAGCCAGCACGCTGGGATCGCCGATCAGCACGAAGGGCGAAACCGGCGCGCTCTGCCGCGCCTGATAGGCAAGAAGGGTTATGTCGGGGCCAATCCCGGCGGGATCGCCGAGAGTGAGGGCAAGCGGTCTTTCGGCACTGTCCATTGCGACCGGCCATCGGCAAGACGCTCCGCAGCGTTTGTCAGCTGCCGCTTACGGCAGCACGCCCGGACTATGTGATTGGCGAAAGTCTTTAGGCCGATCCGACGCCCGCGTCACCCGAAACCGCGTCAACGATACTCGATGAACGCGTCTTGGCGCATGTCGCGCAGCAGGCCTTCGGCCCTGATTCCGAGCTCCTGCTCCAAGAGCTTCATCTCGGTCTGCTGCCGCTTCTCCGGATCGCCTTTGCCGGCGTGCTTGCCGCAAACTGCGTAAGCCTCGATGGCCGAGCCTGAGAGGGTGGGCGGAGTCATCTGACCCACCTTCGCGTTCATCACCAGCGTGCGCATCGGCTGGCCGAGCGAACCCGGCAGCTGATCCTGCAGCGCTTTCACCTTGAAGCCCTTGATGTCCTTGGTGAGCGTCGAGAAGTTGGAGCAAGATTGCACCTTGGCGCGAATGGCTTCGATCGCGGCAAGCTGCTTGGCGATGGCACCTTGATCGGCGTCGGTCGGGATCTCGTACCTGACTTGGCGCAACTGCAGGGTGGTCTCTTCCTTCGGCTTGACAGATTCGCCGGCGTCGGTGAGCGCCTTGTCGACGTCTGCTTCGCCGATCGACACGTTGTGGCGGAATTTTTTCCGCACCACGTCCTGCCATACCACCTGGGACCTGATGCGGTCCCGGAGAGTCTTGATGTTCACGCCCATCTGGCCGAGCGCTGCGGCAAGCTGGTCGGGGCTCATATTGTTGTTCTTAGCCATGCCGTCCAGCACCTTGTTCACGTTGTCTTCGTCAGGCGTAAGACCGAGCTTTCGCCCTTGCTGTATTTGCAAGCGCTCCTCGATCAACATGTCCGTGGCCTTCTTCTTCAAGGCCGGGGATGGCTGTTCTTGGGTTGTGACGGCGAGAAACCGCTCGCGTTGCTCGACGTCGTAGACGGTGATCGGATCGTCGTTGACGAGCACAACAATCGACTGCTCGGCTTGCGCCTGTGCAGCACAGGGCAAACCGACCAGCCCAACCAAAACGGCAAGCAACGCGCCCACCGCAATGCAGGTGCATCGGGTCTCGATCAAAATACGCCACCACTGTTGAAGGCCATCCTCGCGGCGGTCGGGGGACGGACGCGGGCTCCAGCCTTCTAATTGTTGTTTGTGCCTCCAAATGCGTCGGCACCGAACGCGCCAAACGCTTCGGTCTGATATTGATAGGTGCCGAGATATTTCAGCGACAAATTCACCATCACTCTCTGATCCGGCTTAATGTCCTGATCTTCAATGTTGCTCTGCTGGTAGATTACGGCAGCAGTCAAACAGTCATCCGAATATTGCAGACCGATGCCATCACTAATCGTTTTGGCGTTTTCAAGGTCGTAGCGAATAGCGCCAAGCAACGACCAAGTGTCGGTCAGCGCCAGAGCGCCTTTACTAAGAATCTCCTGATCTCGCGGCTGGTTGCCGTGGTTTGCGTTGTTGGCTGTTGAGGTGCTCGGCGAAACAGCCTCGGGCGAAACGTTGGCGTAGTTCACCGTTATGTCGATTGGACCTACGCTTGCACTCCCGCCGAGATCCGTGCGCATCACCTCGAATGTCTCGTTGTTGAACCGCGACTGCCCCACAAGGGAGAAATATCGGGCGGCTTGCAGGTAGAGGCCGCCTACATAGTCCGAGGATGTGGTTGCTAGGCCACTGTTTTGGAAACCGGGGAGGTCGAAGCTGTTTTGGCCAGCGATTTGATAGCTCTCGCCGAACACGGCGCGAGCATAGGCGCCGGAAGGCAGCTGCGCGGTGTAGCGCGCTCCGACATTGGCGCGAGTGCCGGTTTCGATACGGTCGTAACCGGAGAATTTGTCAATGTCGAACAGGATAGTGTCGTCGAAGACAAGGCTTTCCGCGTCCTCGTTGGGTATCTCAGTCTGATCGACACCAACCGAATCTGGCCGGCCGATGATCTGCCCAATCGGTTCGAAAACGTGGGCAACACTGCCGGTTGTGGCGATGAATGGATATCGATACTCCGCACCGCCAACAGCCAACCCACGCACTAGCGCTCCACTAGAGTTGAGGTCGGTTGACGGATCGACGAATTCATTCACACCGTAAATGTCACCGCGAATTCGGGCGAACGGCGTGAACACCTCGCCGATCCGGTCGATCATCTGGCGCCGCCAGTTTGCCTCGACAATCAAGCGATTTGAATCGGTGCCGTCGGCATTCGCCAAAGCCATCACATTCGAGTTAAAGCTGACCTCGCCACCGACAATCGGGTTCTTGATGATGTAGTCGTAATCGATGATCGGATACACCGTCGCATCGGCCAGTGGATCGGGCGTGGCAAGCAGAGTGTTGGTTTGATAGAATTTCATACCGAAATAGTTACGATCGTGCAGGCCCTCGAGATAGATCTGTGATATTTGATCAGTCTTAATCTCACTATCGAGGCCGTAGAACCGCCGGAACGTATCGTCCGACGCGGCGATGGCATCCCAGCCCCAGGCCCAATAGGGGTTGAGCGCAAACTTGCCCTCGGTGTCGACGCTGCCACGGAAATCGCTATTGATGTTCTTCGGGAATTGGAACGACCCGTCGTTGAACACACCGGCGAGATCGACGCGATAGCCGCCGCTCGCCAGGCGCTGGCGCCACGAGCCCTGCCAGAGAATTCCCTGGTCCGACGTATACATCGGCGCGAAGGTGAAGTCGTAATTGTCGGAAAGCGCGAAGTAATACGGAACTGTGAAGGTGGTGCCTAGTCTTTCGGACTGGCTGTACATCGGCATGAGGAACCCTGATTTGCGCTTCACCGTGGGGTCGGCGCTCTGGAAGTAGGGAACCCAGATGATAGGCACGCCAAAAAAGTCAAAGAATCCGTTGCGATAAGTGATCGTAGCCTCGTCCTTGCGGTGAATGATGGTCTTCGCCCTGATGCGCCAGGTTGGCGGCTTGTCCGGGTTCTCCTCGCAAGGCTTGCAAGGCGTGAACCAGCCGTTGTGGAACACGGTGACGTTGCCGGCTTCACGCGAGGCGGTTTGCGCGACGATGCGAGTATCGTCCTTGGTCACCACGCGCAGCGCATCGATGAAGCCGTCGCGGAAATCGTCGGTCAACGTCATCTGGTTCGAGGTGATGATCGCGCCTTCGGGATCCTTGATGCGCACGTTACCCTGCGCCGCGAGCGTATTAGCGTTGCGG
>DATFVP010000129.1:0-2464 GCA_035260285.1 Methyloceanibacter sp. | reverse complement strand
TTGTCAGTCGTGCTTGCGCCGATTGCGGCGGCCATCGCGGGGTTCAGCGGAAAGCTTGGCGAGTTCGTCAAGAGTGCCACGGAGTCCACCAAGACTCGCGCGCAGATCGCCGGCTACGCGGCAAAAGCCGCGATCTACCTTGCCGCCCTCGTGGTTCCGCTCATCTTGTGGGCGATCTATCTCAACATCACGTATTGGGGCCTTTGCATCGATTCGGCGACGCAAGGTTGCGCCCCCAAATGGCTGGACGACGCCGCCCATGGTTTATTCGGCAATCGGCCTGCCCTGGCCCTCTACCTGATCGTCGCCGCGATATTCTTCGTCTTGTCGCTGCTGCTGCAGCCGAACGCCAATTCGCTGCATCCGCTCTACCGCGACCGGCTCGGAAAAGCCTTCCTGTTCGCGCCGCAACCTAGCTTGCCGAAAAATGAAGAGCTCAAGCCTTTGTCGATGAAGCTAAGCGCGTTGTCCGGACGATATGGGCCGTATCATCTCATCAACGCTGCGCTCAACGTTCAGAACTCGAAGACCGCCAACAAGCGGGGTCGAAACGCCGATTTTTTCCTGTTCAGCCAGAATTTCGTGGGCAGTGAGACCACCCGCTACGTCGCGACCAAAGATATCGAGACCATCGCGAGGGGCCTCGATCTGTCGACCGCCATGGCGGTCTCCGGGGCGGCGGCGTCCTCAAGCATGGGGGCCCAGAGCATCAAGCCATTGACCCCGACCCTGGCGATGCTGAACATTCGGCTCGGCTATTGGCTGCGAAACCCGAAGCGGGTGAGCAAACCGGGATTCTTCAAATATCGAAGCATATGGGCAAATTTCTATTTTCTCCTGGAGCTCTTCGGTAAACTCAACGAACGTTGGAAGTCGGTGTACCTGACCGACGGCGGGCACATCGAGAACCTCGCACTCTACGAGTTGCTCAAACGCCGCTGTCGCGTGATCGTCGCGGTCGACGCCGAAGCCGATCGGGAGATGGCCTTCGGTTCGTTCAACACGCTGGTCCGCTATGCCCGCATCGACCTCGGCCTGGAGATCGATCTGCCGTGGCAGCAAATCGCCGACAAGAGTCTGGCAACCGGCAAGGCCATCGATGACAAGGGCGACACGAAGAAGTCAAAAGGGCCGCATTGCGCGATCGGCCAGATCACTTACCCGAACGGCCGCAAGAGCGTTCTCGTTTACATCAAGTCTTCGCTGACGGGTGACGAGAACGATTACATCTTCCATTACAAGAAGCGCTATTCCGACTTCCCGCACGAGACGACGCTCGACCAGATGTTCAGCGAAGAGCAGTTCGAGGCCTACCGCGCCCTGGGCTATCATGCGGCCTATGGCCTGTTCGACCGGCGTGACGACTTTGCGAAGCTCGATCCTGCAGAATTTCCGAAGGCACGAGAGCAAGTGGCATTGCTCGATGAGCTATTCCCGCGCGTGACCAAAAACGGTGCGACAGAGCAATTTTCGAGCTTCAGCGAGTGGTTCTCGGAGCAACGGCCCGCTCCGGTCTGCTAGAGTCTTTCCCGGTGGTCTGACCGCAACCCGTCCTTGTCTAGACGGCAGACGTCCCACGAGATTTAGCCCAGCCTTTCCGCACCGTGCGGCTTCGCCTATATCTGGCGAGAGCACCGCACTCCGATGACCGACCGCGAAGCCAATCGTTTCTCCGCCCGCGCCGCCCGCTATGCCCGGGTCGGAGCCAATATGAGCGGCGTGGCCGCGCGCATCGCCGGCGCGCGCCTGTTCGGGCTTACGCTCGATCGCGGCAAGAACGCGACCGAGCTCGCCGCGGCGCTCGGCGGCCTCAAAGGGCCGATCATGAAGGTGGCCCAGCTCATGGCCACGATTCCCGACGCGTTGCCGCCGGAATACGCCGCCGAGCTGATGAAGCTGCAGAGCGAGGCGCCGCCCATGGGCTGGGCTTTCGTCAAGCGTCGCATGGCCGCGGAGCTGGGAGCGGACTGGCAGAAGAAACTCTCGAGCTTCGAGCACCATCCCGCCGCCGCCGCCTCGCTCGGGCAGGTGCATCGTGCCCGCGCGCACGGCGGCGCCGAGCTTGCCTGCAAGCTGCAGTATCCGGACATGCAGTCGGCGGTCGAGGCGGATCTGCGCCAGTTGCAGCTGATCTTCGCCATCCACCGGCGCATGGATCCGGTCATCGACACCACCGAGATCGCCAAGGAGATCGGCGCGCGCATCCGCGAGGAGCTCGACTATCGGCGCGAGGCCAAGCACGTCGCCCTCTACCGCAGGATGCTCGACGGCATCGAGCAGATCCGCGTGCCGCAGGTCTGGCCCGAGCTCTCCACCGGGCGGCTGCTCACGCTCGATTGGCTCGCCGGGCGCCGGCTGCTCGAGCACAAGGGCGCCGATCTCGCCACCCGCAACCGCCTCGGCACCGCGATGTTCACGGCCTGGTGGTGGCCGTTCAGCCGCTTCGGGGTGATCCACGGCGATC
>DATFVP010000128.1:0-3929 GCA_035260285.1 Methyloceanibacter sp. | reverse complement strand
CACCTGCATCTCGCGGATGGCCTGACGGCTCGCAGCCCCGATCACACCGTCGATCTTGCCGACGTCATAGCCGCGCTTGGCGAGAAGCTGCTGCACCTGTTTTGCCTGCGCAAGCGGCAAGGTCTCGACGTCGCCGTTGCCGCGGCTGAGCGCGGGCGCACCGGCAAGCCGCGTCGCGTAATACCCTGCGGTGAGCGAATAGACCAAGGACTGGTTCCATTGCAGATAGACGTCGAAATTCGGGTAAGCGAGGAAGGCAGGGCCATGGCGCCCCATGGGCAGCACCAGGGACGACGGCATGCTGTCGGCCGGCAGCGGTTTGCCGCTTCGTGAGGTCACGCCCGCCTGTGCCCAATAGCTGCGCGGCTTCTTGATGGTGACATCGGCCTGGCTCCAATCCATTTCGGCCGGCACGCGGACTTCCTCTAGCCAGGGTTGGCCCGGCTGCCAGCCGAGCCCATCGAGATAATTGGCAGCCGAGGCGAGCGCGTCGGGCGTGTTGTGGATCAGATCGCGCCTGCCGCTGCCGTCGAAGTCGACGGCATATTTCCAATAGACGCTCGGCACGAATTGGAATTGACCGACCTCGCCGGCCCAAGGTCCGCGCATCTCTACCGACGCGAGGTCGCCACGCTGAATGACGCGGAGCGCGTCGAGCAGCTGCTCTCTGAACTCGTCCGGGCGCCGGCAATCGTAGGCGAGCGTGGCGAGGGAGCGGAGTGTCTCCATATTGCCCATCACTTTGCCGAAATCGGTCTCCAGTCCCCAGAAGCCGACCAGGACCGGACCGGGCACGCCGTACTTCTGCTGGATCTGGGCGAAGGTCCCCGCATTCTTTTTCAGCAAGCTCGATCCAACCGAAAGACGGTTGCCGCTGACCATGCGATCGGAGAATTGCAGGAAGGTTTGCGCGAACACCGACTGGCCACGGTCCTTGGCGATCACGGCTGGATCGTAGCTCACCCCGTCGAGTGCCTCGGAAACGACTTGCGGCGAGATGCCTTGGGCGACGGCGTCTTTCTTGAAGCCTTGCAACCAAGCGCTGAATCCCGCAGGCCCAGCGCAGGCTGCGGCAAAGGCCGGGCTTGTTGCCGCAATGAGCATTGCGACGCCAGCGCCCGCGCAAACTACCTTCCGCATGGTGGCTCCCATCTGATGTGCTGCCCAGCCCGCACTTGAAGCGAAGTGGCAAGCCTCGGTCAAGGGAAGAGACGCCACCGCCGCGACTTAGCGATCGCCCTTCTGATAGGTGCCGATAAGTTCGGCCTGCGCCAACACGTGGCCTTTCATGGCCGCCTCGAGTTCAGCCTTCGTTGCCTGAGCGAGGTCGAGCGTGGTGTCGAGCGCGTAGAGCGTGTGAAAGTAACGATGCCGGCCGATCGGCGGACAGGGACCGTCATAAGCGGCCTTCTTGGAGTCGTTCACGCCGTGCGAGGTTCCCGGCGGAAGGCCTGCTGTGTCTGCGCCGGCGACAAGTTCCCGCGCCTCGGCCGGCAAATTGTAGAGCACCCAATGCACCCAGACGCGTTTCGGCGCCTTTGGGTCCGGTGCATCCGGATCGTCGATGATGAGGGCCAGGCTCTTGGTGCCCGCCGGTACGCCGTCCCACGCAAGCGGCGGCGAGATGTCCTCGCCTTCGCAAGTGTAACGCGACGGCATGGCTGCGCCGGGCTTGTAATCGGGAGAGGAGAGCGTCAGAGCCAAGGCTGCATCAGCTCCTTCCACAAACATCGTGCAAGTGCCGAAGGCCAGCACCAGAGCAACAATAAACGGCGTGGAACGAAATTGGATACTCGCCAATGTCTTGCACAGCCTAACTCCCCCGCGAAACAAACGCAGGAAAGCTAGTCGGTGTGGGGCGGAAGCTCGCCGAGCCTAAGTCTTTCCTGCAGCCGTTCGATACGCCGTGCGGCCTGGCTCTTGCTCAAGCCCGCGTCGAAGGCATGGGGCTCCCTGATTTCCTCGGCAAGGCGCCGAAGCGCGGCGGCCTGTGCGCCGGTCATCGGCTCCGGCTCCATCACCCAGCTTACCCGGCTCACGAAGGTCGTCGACGGTTCAGAGCTTAGCTCCTGCTGAACCTGCGTCTCTGCTGTCTTTTTCTTTTGCATCGCGTTTCAGTTCCCCAGCCCATCCTTGTAGTTTCCAATGCCATATAGGTAATCACGAAAAAGGGCAATGATTAGGCGGTGTTTGATCAAGGATTAAGCAGGATTCAGAGGCGCCTGCGGCAAGTGCACCACTCAGCCACTACATGCTCTCGGCGGGTTCCAATCTAGACTGGTGAGCGGCCCTCAATCACCGTTGAGGCGAATTGCTCCCTCAGTCAGACTGGAAGCAGGCGGACGACCCAGCGCCGATTCGAGGAGGAGAGACATGAGCAGAATTCTGCAGGTAGGGCTGGCGGGGTGCGCGGCGGTCGCGCTGACCACCCTGTTGACGGAGCCATCCGAGGCGCGAATACAATGCCACGGCAATTTTCAGGTCACCAAATATGGATTGATCGCCACCCCTTATTGCGAGGAAGAGCAGATCGCCTTCGTGGCGCGAAGCTATGGCTCAAAGGTCACGGCAGCTCAGGTCCACAACGACCCTCTTACCAAGGTCTATCTCTGCCAGACCATCGGCTATGATTCGCGGCTGAAGGGATCCTGCGCCGGATACGGCCCCGACTCCTACGCGCCGGCTCGTTAACCGAGTCTGCCCTCGGAAGCGGGAAGCGTCCCCCGCCCCAACGATGTAGCGCCTGTGGAGGCGGCAGCTCAAAGAAGCTGGCGCCTTTTGCCGTCTTCGCGCCAGCGACCACAAGGAAAGCCGATTGGCAGCAGGAGCCATCGGTGCAGGCTGAGCCCCAGTAATCTTAATCAACACGCCCCCAAATCGCCCTTCAATCACCTATCCGAAGCCGATTTTTCGCCGTGTTCCGCCGTAGGTTAGCGGCCAGCACTCATGCGTGCAGACCGGCTTGATTCGTCGTCGGTCCATTTCAACCCAAGACAATCGAATAGGAGCACAACGCATGTTTCAAATGCGCGCTAACATCGTTGCCATGGGCGTCATAGGCGCTGCCCTTCTACTGCCCGGGCTGGCTCAGGCCGACCAGGTCGGGCACGCATCCTGGTACGCGCTGCATTCACGCACGGCGAGCGGCGAGATGATGAACCCGAGCGAAATGACCGCGGCACATCGTTCGTTGCCCTTCGGCACCAAGGTGCTGGTTGAGAACCTCACCAACGGCCGCTCGGTGGTCGTGCGGATCAATGACCGGGGACCCTTCGTAGGGGGGCGGATAATCGACATCTCCAAGGCGGCGGCGTCTGTCCTCGGCATGCTCGGTTCCGGCACCGCGCGGGTCAAGGTCAGCGCCTCCGGCAGCAGCTCGCCTAGCTCATCGGGCGCCTCCGTCAAGGTCGCGAGCGCGTCCAGCAGCGAGTCCGGCAAAATGGGCACCGCCTCTGGCAACACGCCCGCGAACGTCGGAAACACGTCGCCCGCCAGCTCGGCCAAGATGGAAGGGGCACCTGCTAGCAAACCAGTGAAGGTCGCAAGTGCATCCCGCGGCAAGTCTGCCAAGCTTGCAAAGGCTTCCAGCAAAGCTGCGAAAATCGTGGTCGCGTCAGCCGGCAAAAGCTCGATCAAAAGTCAGAAGCGTAACTTTGCTGGCCTGATGAAATCGACGCGGGACATTAAGCGCGTCGCCTATCGCACCTCCTACCGCAAGACTTACGCAGCACTCTCCCGCACCAGCACGCGTAAGGCTATTTCGGTCGCTTCAAGGGAGTTCGGCAAGAGGCACAGGGGCGAGTCCAGAGGCATCACTCTCGCCTCGTCGGCCAACCCCTATGGGGCCTTTGTGCGCAGCGCGAGCTTCGTCAACTGACCCTGGCAATAGAATGATGGGCGGCCCCTCAGGCCGTCCATCCCAAGCTCTT
>DATFVP010000127.1:0-8298 GCA_035260285.1 Methyloceanibacter sp. | reverse complement strand
ATCTCGGAACCTCGATCGTAGGGCGGCGTGCCTCTCGGGACGTTCAGGTGACGCTCAATCGCCCTTCTATTTTTAGGCTGGCTGCGCAATCAGGACGTTTATCGGCTGGCGCCGGGGATAGCGCAAAGCAGCAGAATTGGGCCTGGGCTCCTTGAGCCGGCGCGGCCGGAGCGAGTGAATAGAGAACTTGGACTCTGAAGATCCGAGCACACAACACCATTGAGGGCAGGGAAGAAGTCGCGGCATCAACCGCTTATCAGGGTTGCAATAGAAGCCTATGAGGCAAGGACAGCAGAATCGCCGGGGCCGTGGCCGTGGCCGCAAGCCCCAAAATCCATTGGCACGGAACTACGAATCGAATGGCCCGGACGTCAAAATCCGCGGAACCGCGGCGCATATCGCCGAGAAATACATGTCGCTCGCGCGCGATGCTCTCGCGTCAGGCGACATGATCGCGGCGGAGAGCTATTTCCAGCACGCCGAGCACTATAACCGCATCATCATGGCGGCGCAGTCGCAGTTCGGCCCGCAGCATGGCGGCCAGCCAGGCGAGGGCGGAAATGGCGGATACCGGCCACGCTGGAACGCAGACGGCTCAGAGGACGATGGCGGATCGGATTTCGATAGCACCGATGGTGGCGGCGGCGATGTTCGTGAAACACGTGACGGCGGCGGACATAACCGGGAGCGCCAGGGCGGCGGCGGGCAAGACCGCGAGCGTCATACTGGCAACCGGGAGCACCACGGCGGCGGTCGCGATCAGTATGGACGCCGCGGTTCGAACGGCAACGAAGGGCAGGGTCGGGACACCAACGGTGCCGATCAGGCCGAGGCCGCCCAATCCGACGAAAGCGCCTCCGACCCCGTCGGGTAGTTCCGAGCCTTTGAAGGCAGCCGCTCATCTCGCGCCCTAAAGCCCGGGTTGACGCCCGCCATTCTCGTTGGCTAAGCCCAGCGCTATGTCTCCGTTAAGGGGTCGGCCTATATTGGCTGCCTCGTGGCCGGCCGGATTAGCCCGCCTTGCCGCGGTTGGCTGTCAGCCTGCTCAACAGGAAAGCGTCCCATGGATTTCGAGAAATTCTCCGACCGGTTGAAGGGCTTCGTTCAGTCGGCGCAAACCCTCGCCATCCGCGAAGGCAACCCGCAAATCACGCCTGAGCACCTGCTGAAAGTGCTGCTCGACGATCCGGAAGGCTTGGTGTCGGGGCTGATCACCAAGGCCGGCGGCAGGCCTAAAGAGGCGCTTGAGCGCACCGAGGCGGCGCTTGCCAAGCTGCCGAGGGTCTCAGGCGGCGGGGCGCAGGTGCATATGGCCCCGGCCTTGGGGCGCGTGCTCGACCAGGCCGAGCAGATCGCTACCAAAGCCGGCGACAGCTTTGTCACCGTTGAGCGGGTGCTGCAGGCGCTGTCCATGGCCAAGGAGGCGGAAGCCTCGCGCATTCTTGCCGATGCAGGCGTGACGCCGCAGACGCTCAACGCCGCCATCAACGAGCTGCGCAAGGGCCGCACCGCGGATTCCGCTTCCGCCGAGCAGGCCTATGACGCGTTGAAACGCTACACCCGTGACTTTACCGAGGCGGCGGCCAAGGGCGAGCTCGACCCGGTGATCGGCCGCGACGAGGAGATCAGGCGCACCATCCAGGTTCTGTCCCGCCGCACCAAGAACAACCCGGTGCTAATCGGCGAGCCTGGCGTTGGCAAGACGGCAATTGTCGAGGGGCTGGCGCACCGCATCGTCAATGGCGACGTGCCAGAGAGCCTCAAGGACAAGAAGGTTTTGTCGCTGGATCTCGGCGCGCTGATCGCCGGCGCCAAATATCGCGGCGAGTTCGAGGAACGCCTGAAGGCCGTGCTGTCGGAAATCCAATCCTCGCACGGACAGATCATCCTATTCATCGACGAGATGCATACGCTGGTCGGCGCCGGTAAGGCCGACGGCGCCATGGACGCCTCGAACCTGTTGAAGCCAGCACTCGCCCGCGGCGAGCTGCACTGCGTCGGTGCCACCACGCTCGACGAATATCGCAAGCACGTGGAGAAAGATGCGGCGCTTGCCCGCCGTTTCCAGCCGATCTTCGTGTCGGAGCCCACGGTCGAGGACACCATCTCAATCCTGCGCGGGCTGAAGGAGAAATATGAGCTGCATCACGGCGTGCGCATTGCCGACGCGGCGCTAGTCTCCGCCGCCGTGCTGTCAAACCGCTACATCACCGATCGCTTCCTCCCCGACAAGGCCATCGACCTCGTCGACGAGGCGGCGTCGCGGCTCCGCATGCAGATTGACTCGAAGCCAGAGGCGCTCGATGAGCTCGACCGGCGCATCATCCAGCTCAAGATCGAGCGCGAGGCGCTGAAGAAGGAGAGCGACTCTGCCTCGAAGGATCGCGTCGCCAAGCTCGAGAAGGAGCTCGCCAATCTCGAGGAGGAGGCGAACCTGCTCACCCGCCGCTGGCAGGAGGAGAAGGGCAAGCTCGCCGACGCGCAGAAGCTAAAAGAGCAGCTCGATGCCGCACGCGTCGAGCTCGAGCAGGCGCAGCGGAAGGGTGACTTGGCCCGCGCCGGCGAGCTCGCCTACGGGGTGATCCCGGACCTCGAGGCCAAGCTCAAGAAATTGGAGGAGACCGAGGAGAAGGGCGGCGCCATGGCGCAGGAGGCGGTCACCGCAGACCTCATCGCGCAGGTCGTGTCGCGCTGGACCGGCATCCCGGTCGACAAGATGCTCGAAGGCGAGCGCGACAAGCTCTTGCGCATGGAGGAGGAGATCATCAAGCGCGTGGTCGGCCAGTCGGAGGCGGTGACCGCGGTGTCAACCGCCGTCCGCCGTTCGCGCGCCGGCCTGCAGGACCCGAACCGGCCGATCGGCTCGTTCATGTTCCTCGGCCCCACCGGCGTCGGCAAGACCGAGCTCGCCCGCGCGCTCGCCGAATTCCTGTTCGACGACGAGCACGCCATGATCCGCATCGACATGTCGGAATATATGGAGAAGCACTCCGTCGCCCGGCTGATCGGTGCGCCCCCCGGCTATGTCGGCTACGAAGAGGGCGGCGCGCTCACCGAGGCCGTGCGCCGGCGCCCCTATCAGGTCATCCTGTTCGACGAGATCGAGAAGGCGCACCCCGACGTGTTCAACGTGCTGCTGCAGGTGCTCGACGACGGCAGGCTCACCGACGGCCAGGGCCGCACCGTCGACTTCCGCAATACGCTGATCATCATGACCTCCAATCTCGGCTCCGAATATCTGGTGAACCAGCCCGAGGGCGAAGACTCCGAAGCCGTGCGCGAGCAGGTGATGGCGGTGGTGCGCGCGCATTTCCGGCCTGAATTCCTCAACCGCGTCGACGAGATCATCCTGTTCCATCGGCTGAAGCGCGAGCAGTTGGCGAAGATCGTGGACATCCAGATCAGGCGGCTGCAGAAGCTGCTCGCAGACCGCAAGCTGACCATCGAGCTCGACGATCACGCTAAGGAGTGGCTCGGTGCGAAGGGCTACGACCCGGCCTATGGCGCGCGGCCGCTCAAGCGCGTCATCCAGAAATATGTGCAGGACCCGCTTGCCGAGCTGATCCTGCAAGGCAAGATTCACGAGGGCGAGACGGTGAAGATCACCGCAGACAAGAACGGGCTCGTGATCAACGGCCAGGCGGTGAAGCAGGCTGCTTAGCGGCTGCTCTCGTTTGTGACCAGCACATGGCGCGCATAAGAAAGGGCCGGCGAGAAGCCGGCCCTAGAGGAGATACTCCTTGCGCAAAACGGGAATTAGGCTGTGCATTCCTTCATGCCTTGCATGGCTTTGTGGGCCTCAGCTTTGGTCTTGTAGGGGCCGCCCATGTTCTTCATCGAGCCAGTCGGAATGGTGTGCATCATCGAGCATTTGTGGCTCGCCGGATCGAAGGCGACGTAGAATTGCTCGGCAAGGGCTGGGGTGACGAAGCCGACGATCAGGGCGGAAGCTAGCAGGTATTTCTTCATCTTCTTGCTCCTTGGGGTGGGAAGGATTGACGCCTACAACGCCGTTAGACCACGGCTTTGGGCATGCAACGCATCAACTGTCCGCGACTGATGTGCGACAAAAAGAAGCCGGTCCGGGAGATCGCCGGCGCGCGATTCCGCGGATTCCGCGTTGCTTGAATGCCGGCAGCTAGTCCGGGTGCTTGCCCTCTTTGGCGTTCTCGAGAACCTTTCCGGTCTCGGCATCCACGCCGACTTCGTAGAGCGTCTTGCCGCTCTTGACCGCGAAGGAATAGCGAAGGCCGCTGCCGCCTTTTTCCTTTTCAAGCTCCTCGGAGGCTGTGGCGCCGCGGCGCGCTTTCAGCGCAATCGAACGGGCTTCGTCTATTTTGACCTTCGCCGAACCGGCGTGCTCCTGCCCGTCATAGCGAAAGCGCTGGTCGCGATCGTCGCCATCAGTCCGAGCATTGCCAATCGCAGGTTAAGGGATCGCCGCACCATGAACGCCTCCATTGCCAAACGCGGTGTGGCCCGCCACCGAGCCGAAGCTTACCCGAAATCCGGGGCAGGAGGTTTGCGGGTTTCGTGGTTGCTTAACCTTCCCCTGTCCGCTCAGTTGGGAAATGGTGCTGGTGCCTTCATACTGTTGGCGATGCGCGCACACACAAGTGTGGCAGCGCGGTAGTGCAAAATTACTGTTGCGCGGCCTGGGCGACGCGGGCGGTGACCGGATCGAGCGCGCGCAGCTCGTCAATGCGGTTCCGCTCTTTCTGGAACGAGGCGAGCTGGCGGCCGGTGAGCTGCAGCCCGCGCGGAACCTGGATGGTCATCGGGTTGACGAACTTGTTGTTGACCAGGATCTCGTAGTGGCAGTGCGGGCCGGTGGAGAAGCCGGTCGAGCCGACATAGCCGATGACCTGGCCCTGCTTCACGCTCATGCCGGGCTCGAGCCCGTCGGCGTAGCGCGACATGTGGCCGTAGGCGGTAGAGAAGCCGTTGGTGTGGCGGATGCGGACGTAGTTGCCGTAGCCGCCCTGGCGCCCGACCCGCTCGATGGTGCCGTCGGCGCCGGCCACGATCGGGGTGCCGACAGGCGCCGCCCAGTCGACGCCGGTGTGCATGCGGGTGATGCCGAGGAGCGGATGCACGCGATAACCGAAGCCGGAGGTGTAGCGGCCGCCTTTCACCGGATTGCGCATCAGGAACTTCTTCGCGCTGTTGCCCTGCTCGTCATAGTAGTCGACGACGCCGTCAGGGGTGCGGAAGCGCCAGAAGCTGCGGGTATGACCGTCGACGGTCATCGAGGTGTAGAGAAGCTCGCCCAAGCCGTCGCGATCGTCGCCGTCGCGATTGCCGGAGTCGTGAGCGGCGGCGTCGTGATCGTCGGAGGGGACGTCGAAGAACACGTCGAACGAATCGCCGGGCTTCACCTTCTGCTTGAAGTCGACGTCGTAGGAATGGACGCGGAGCAGCTTTAGGATGGTGTCGGCCGGAATTTGCTGGGCAAGGGCTGCGTGATAAAAGCTCTGATAGAGCGTGGCGCGCTGCTGCTGCTTCTCGCCTTCGGCGGTGACCGCGCCCTTCTGGTCGGTGACCACGAAATCGCCGCGGGCGGTGCGGGCGACGGTGCCAAGATGAGCGTTGCCGGGGCCATAGACGCTGACGCGGACCGGCTCCATCTCTTCTGTGTCGCTCGGCGCCGGCACGAGGGCGAAGCGGACCTCTTGCCCGGGCTTCAAGTTGCTAGCAGGGAACACCGGGGCGAGCGCCTCGACGATGGCCTTGGCCTGCTCGTCTTCGGCGCCAATCTTGACGATGATGCCGGCGAGCGTGTCGCCGCGGCCGACCTTCACCATCTTGGTCTCGGCGTCCTCGGCGGCGTCGAGGTCGACGTCGTTGTCACCGTCCTGCTCTGCCGCGCTCTTGTGGATCACGGTGAGGTTCGGAGCGAGCGGCGAAGGGCCGGAGCCGCTGTCGGAGCGATATGCTGCCGGCTGCAGCAGCGAGCCGGTTACATCGGCGCCGCCTTGCGGCATGTCGGCATAGGCGAAGTTCTCGGCGGCCTCGTTGACCAGCGCGTCGATCTCGTCGGGCTTGAGCTCGACCCCGTCATCCTGGGGGAGCACGCCATTGGAGAGGTCGGCGACGTGGATGCTCACCGCCTGCGGCGCGTCGGCTGCGGCGCTGTCGCCGTCGGTGCCGACCGGCGTCGAGTCGGTGTAAAGCTTGAAGGGATTGAAGGGGGGAAGGGTATCAGCGTCGTCAGAAGGGGCAGTGGCAAGCCCGGCTACGATGCGAAGGTAAGGCTTGATGGTGATGTATTCGCGGGAGCCTTGATGCTCGACCACCGTCTCGTGGATCACGTTGCGCGAGGTGAAGCCGGAGGCGGTGAGCTGGATGCGGTCGCCCTTCTCCACCGTGGCGCTCTGGCCGTCGCGGGCGAGGGTTGCGCTCCGCATCGGCTTCAGCGCGGCGAGGCTCGCCTGCTTGATGGAGCTCACCATGCCCTTGCCGTCCGACACGCTCATCGAGGCGTAGACGGCGAACCCGATCAGGCAGACGCCAACCATGCCAGCCAGGCAAGTGGAGGCGAGCCATTTCAACCGATGGCCCGCTTCCTCTTGGCCCGCTTCGCAGAGATAGACCGGTGGCAGTTCGCGCTTCGGCTTGGCTGTCTCGGCCAGATAAATGGTGGGAAGCTGGCCGCCCTCGACCGGAACGAGGGCCTGACCAGGTTTTCGACGCGCAGTTCGACCGCGACGTAGAAACAATTCGACTTTCCCCCCGTCTGCCGGCAGCCGCCCGCACGCAGCTATGGCGTGCTTTCCCCAAATTTAGGCGGACAACACCGAAGCCGGTTTTTGCTGTCCCTCAGCGAGGAATTTTACCGTCAGGGATTGTTTTTCGACCCGCCCGCTCCATCTCTGCCTTCGGCCGCAAACGGGCGCGTCGAGCAGATCGGCGATCTTAAGATTAGGTCCCTCAATCCCCTTCGGCGGTTCTTAACCATACTGTGCCCGGTATGGTTACCTCGCCATTAACGAACCGAGAGTGTCGGCGCAATCGGGCAGGAATGTGGCCTAGTTATCACAAAGCCCGAGAAAAACGACTTGACAGCTTTTCGCGGGCACCCCTTGACAAGGCGGATTCCCAACCTTAAATGGTCGCTTCACGCGGGGTTGCTCGCATCACCTGCGAGACTAAACGCGACCGCGCGATCCTTTCGGACAGAGGCGGAGTTTGCTCGGGTCTTCTCGGGACGCTCCGGCTGTCGTTGACTCCAGATGGGGGATTTGCTTCCATTGGGGGTTCGGGAGTGTGGCTCTCCGCTGTACGCCCACCGGCTTTTTGACATTGTGATATGAAGAAAGGGAAACGCAGGCGGCGGAGTCCTTGCGGTTCGCCCTGTAAAAGGGGCGAGCAACGAGACTCTGACACTCTTGCGTTTTCATAAGCCAATAGGCGTGTTGCGCGCGATCCTGAGAAGGATTGCGTCGCTTTCATGCTTGTTGGGAACTCGTCAAAACGCAGCGACCCCTTGGAGGAGATTCCCTCCAAGGACATGTCAGAATCGAATTCTCAACTTAAGAGTTTGATCCTGGCTCAGAACGAACGCTGGCGGCAGGCCTAACACATGCAAGTCGAACGAGAAGCCACCTTCGGGTGGTGGACAGTGGCAGACGGGTGAGTAACGCGTGGGAACGTGCCTTTCGGTTCGGGATAACCCAGGGAAACTTGGGCTAATACCGGATACGCCCTTCGGGGGAAAGATTCATTGCCGAAAGATCGGCCCGCGTCGGATTAGCTAGTTGGTGGGGTAATGGCCCACCAAGGCGACGATCCGTAGCTGGTCTGAGAGGATGACCAGCCACACTGGGACTGAGACACGGCCCAGACTCCTACGGGAGGCAGCAGTGGGGAATATTGGACAATGGGCGAAAGCCTGATCCAGCCATGCCGCGTGGGTGAAGAAGGCCTTAGGGTTGTAAACCCCTTTCAGCGGGGAAGATAATGACGGTACCCGCAGAAGAAGTCCCGGCTAACTCCGTGCCAGCAGCCGCGGTAATACGGAGGGGACTAGCGTTGTTCGGAATTACTGGGCGTAAAGCGCACGTAGGCGGATTTGTAAGTCAGGGGTGAAATCCCGGGGCTCAACCTCGGAACTGCCTTTGATACTGCAAATCTCGAGTCCGGAAGAGGTGAGTGGAATTCCTAGTGTAGAGGTGAAATTCGTAGATATTAGGAAGAACACCAGTGGCGAAGGCGGCTCACTGGTCCGGTACTGACGCTGAGGTGCGAAAGCGTGGGGAGCAAACAGGATTAGATACCCTGGTAGTCCACGCCGTAAAC
>DATFVP010000126.1:0-5461 GCA_035260285.1 Methyloceanibacter sp. | reverse complement strand
CGTGCGCTATGCGAAGAGGAACGGGGTGTTCGAAATCAAACCCTCAACGCTCAAATGGGGGCAGAGCCAAGCCACGATCAGCGGCGAATTCAGTCCGGCGGGAGATGACCACGGCGCGCCGAGCTGGACCTTCAAGCTCAGTGCGCATGACGCTGCGCTTGCCGCCGTGGAGTTCGGGCTGTCTCCGATCAAGATCGATGAATGGTCGGCAGAAGGTAGCGTCACCCCAGATCGCGGCGTCGTGACGCTCTCGCGTTTCGTGATCCGTTCCGGCAGTTCGTCTATCGAGCTCGCTGGCAGCGTCGCCGATGCGCCTGGCTCTCCCGAGGTGCATCTGACCGGTACGGTCAGTCCGATGCCCATCGACGTGCTCAAGCAGTTCTGGCCCAAATTCCTCGCCGGCGATGCGCGCAAATGGGTCATGCAAAACGTGCGCGGCGGCGAGGTGCTTGGCGGCAAGGTCGCGGTTTCGCTCGAGCCCGGCGAGCTTGCCCGCATGGAGGCTGGCGCCGAGCTCGCGCCCGAGGCTGTAGATGTGGAGCTCGACCTTGCCAATATGAGCCTCACCTATATCGAGAAACTGCCGCCGATCCTCACCGGCGCAGCCAAAATGAGGGTGTCGGGACTGACCTTCTCCGTGGACATTCCGCAGGCGAAGATCGTGCTGCCATCTGGTCAGGAGATTGCCCTGACCGAAGGCCGCTACTTCATTGCCGACCTGCGTCCCGACCCGCAGCAGGGCCAGATCTCATTCAAGGCAAGCAGCACCGCCGCAACCGCGCTTGAGCTGCTCGATCATGAGCCTCTCGGCTACATGCAGGCGGTGGGGATGAAGCCCGACTCTTTTGGCGGAACGGCTACGGGCAGCTTCGTTCTCGACATGCCGATGCGCGAGGACCTCAAATTCAGGGACGTCAAGCTCCGTGGCGAGGCGCGCCTCGACCAGGTGGTCGCCTCGAACGTGGTGGGCAATCTTAACGTCGAGGGCGGCGCCATTGACGTAAACGTCACCGAGCAGGCGCTCGACGCGCGCGGTCAGATTCTGATCAAGGGACTGCCGGCCGAGCTTGCCTGGCAGCGCATCTTCTATGAGCCTGAGGAGCGGCAACCGCCGATCAGGATCCGCACGACGCTCGATGAGAATGCGCGCGAGGCTCTCGGGCTCAAGATCTCGCATTTGCTGCGCGGCCCGCTTCCCGTCACGCTGTCAGTCGCGCGTAATGCGCAAGGCGCGCAAAGCCTCAGCATGCAGGCGGACCTGACCCACGCCCAGCTCATCTTCGGCAATATGGGCTGGACCAAACCCCCTGGTCGCCGCGCCACCATGCAATTCGACGTGGCACAAGCCGAAGACGGTTCGACCGATCTCACCAACCTCAAGATCCTCGGCGACGATATCGCCATCGATGGTTCGATCTCTCTGACCCCCGACCAGCACCTCAAATCCTTCTACTTCTCCGACTTTTCCTTCGACAAGCTCACCCATGTTGAGATCAATGCGACGGTGCGCGACGGCAACGTGCTCGAGGTCGATGCCCATGGCCCGAGCTATAACGGCAAGCAATTCTTCCAGTCTTTATTCTCCGCCGGGCAGCTTGCCGAGGATTCAGATCCACCCGATCCATTCAGCGTCGACCTAACGGCGCGGATCGGCACGGTGGTAGGCTTCTACGACACGAGCGTCACCGACGCCCAGGTCACGCTTCAAAAGCGCGACGGGCGTCTTGTGGCGCTGAATGCCACCGCCAAGCTGAATGGCCGCATGCCTCTCGCCGTGAAGCTTGAGGAAACGAACGGCGCTCGCATCATCCGCGCCGAATCGCGCGACGCCGGCGCTGCCTTCCGCCTCATCGGTTTCTACCCAAAGGTCGAGGGCGGCGCGGCCTCGCTCGAGGTCAATCTCGACACGAGCGAGCCCGGAATGAAGACCGGCACTCTATGGGCGCGCGACTTCGCCGTGCTCGGCGATTCCGTGGTGAGCGACGTGCTCACCGATCCGCAATCGCAGGTGGCGCTCGGCGGCGAGCGCAAGAAGGAGGTGCGGCAAAGCCGTATCGCGTTCAACCAGCTTCGTGCGCCGTTCTCGGTGGGCAAGGGGCAGTTCCTGCTCAACGACGCCTATGTAAATGGGCTGCAGCTCGGCGCCACCATGCGCGGCCGCGTCGACTTCAAATCGCAGACCGTCAATCTCGGGGGCACTTACGTGCCCCTTTATGGTCTCAACTCGGCGCTCGGTGCGATTCCAATTCTTGGCGGCATCTTCGTCGGACGGCAGGGAGAAGGTGTCGTCGGCATCACCTTCGCCATCCAGGGGCAGCTCGATGACCCGAATGTTCTGGTCAATCCGATATCAGTAGTGGCGCCGGGTATCTTCCGTCAGATCTTCGAGTTCAGAGGCGAGGGGCAAAACGCCGCCTCGACCGCGGCGCCTCCATCAGATTTCGGCACTTTCGGCGACATCGCACACTAGCCCCGAGTCGCAGACGCTACACCGGGCGGATCAGCACGTGCCGCTTCTTGCCGAGCGACAGCTTGATCACGCCCTCGGGCGTGAGATCGGCGAGCGTCAGGAGCCGCTTCTCGTCGGTGACCGTCTCGTCGTTCACCTTGAGGCCGCCCCCCTTGATCTGGCGTCGCGCTTCGCTGGTCGACGGCACGAAACCGACATGAGTGTTGGCGGCGAGAACACCCCAACCTCGTTCCAGCTCCCCGCGAGCGATCTCGAAGGTCGGCAAGGTCTCCGACACCGTGCCCTGCTCGAAGGTGGCGCGCGCGGTGCCTTCCGCCCGGTCCGCGGCTTCCCGCCCGTGCAGCAGGGCCGTGGCTTCCGTGGCCAGCACCTTCTTCGCCTCGTTCAGCTCGGCGCCTTGCAGGCCCGCCAGCCGGCCGATCTCGTCGAGCGGCACTTCGGTGAACAGCTCGAGGAAGCGACCGACATCGGCGTCCTCGGTGTTGCGCCAATATTGCCAATAGTCGTAGGGGGAGAGCATGTCAGGGTTGAGCCACACAGCACCTGAGGCGGTCTTGCCCATCTTGGCGCCCGATGCGGTGGTGAGCAGGGCCGTGGTGAGCCCGAACAGCTCCACTCCGTCGGTGCGGCGCCCAAGCTCGATGCCGTTGACGATGTTGCCCCATTGGTCCGATCCGCCCAGCTGCAGCCGGCAGCCGAAGCGGCGGTAAAGCTCGACGAAGTCGTAGGCCTGCAGCACCATGTAGTTGAACTCGATGAAGGACAGCGGCTGCTCGCGCTCGAGCCTGAGCTTCACCGAGTCGTAGGAGAGCATGCGGTTAACGCTGAAATGGCGGCCATAGTCGCGCAGAAAATCGAGATAGTTGAGCTCGTCGAGCCAGTCGGCATTGTTGACCAGGATCGCGTCGCTGCCGCTCGTCCCGAAGCTCACGAATTTGCCGAACACCGACTCGATGCCGCCAATATTGGCGGCGATCTCCGCGTCGGTCAGCAGCTTGCGCGACTCGTCCTTGCCGGAAGGGTCTCCGACCTTGGTGGTGCCGCCGCCGATCAACACGATCGGCTTGTGCCCGGTCTGCTGCAACATGCGCAGCATCATGATCCCAAGCAGATTGCCGACATGCAGGCTCGGCGCGGTACAATCGAAGCCGATGTAACCGGTCATGCGCCCCGATCTTGCGAGCTTGTCGAGGCTCGCCTCATCGGTCACTTGGTGGATATAACCGCGGGCTTTAAGCTCGTTGAGAAACTCCGATTTGGTCGTGCTCATGATGGCTGCCCGGGTGGAAATACCAGCGAGCCTGTATCAGGTTTAGGCGGGAATTGCACGGGAAGGAGAGAGGCTTGCAGAGCGTGATAACGGTGATCGGGATGATGAGCGGCTCTGGGCTGGAAGGGATCGATGTCGCTCTCGTGGCGACCGACGGCGAGCGGCGGCTGGAACGTAAGGAAAGCCTGACCTTTCCCCTGACGCCAGAGCAGTGGAAAAGCCTCAGTGAGGCGATTGCCGCCGGTCATCTGGTCCGGATCGAACAAGACCTGGTCGCGTTCTGCGCCGACGCGGTCAAGCATTTCCTTGAGAGCTTTGCGCTCGCTCGGGACGCCGTCGCTCTTATCGGCTTTCAGAGCGAGACCGCAAGCAGGATGGGATTTGGCGAAGCGCTGGCGCGTGCGACCGGCATCGACGTTGTCTACGATTTCGCGGCGGCGGATATTGAAGCTGGAGGGCAGGGAAGACCGCTCGATCCGGTCTACCACCGCGCTCTCGCCGATTTGGCCGGGCTTGCGCGTCCGCTCATCGTGGTCGAAAACGGCGCCCCGGCCACCGTGACCTATATCGGCGAAGACGGAAGCCTGATCGCCTTCGATGTCGGCCCTCAACTCAGCGCGGAGACCATTCTCGGCTTGGCCGAGCGGCTTCCTGCCCGGCCTCGCCTTTGGCTCCTTGCCGGCGAAGCCCATCCGGCGCTGCTCGAGAGGCTCGGCCGCATGCTTGGCGAACCCGTTCATCGGGCCGAGGAGATGGGATGGTCGAAGGACCATTTCGCGGCCGAGACTTTCGCCTATCTCGCCGTGCGGTCGATGCGGAAACTTCCCTTGAGCTTCCCAAGCACGACGGGAGTGAAGCAGCCGATCACCGGAGGTCGCCTGGCTCGCGCCCCCCGGCGCTAGAATTTCAACGTCGAGCCGCGGCCGGCGTCACTTCTTGTAACCGACGAAGTAGGCGCCGATCACGGTGCCAGATGCATCCTTGATCGGCTCATAGTCGTCGACATAGCGGGTGCCGAGAATCGGCACCTCGCGTGCGGGGCCGGCCAGAACAGTTCCAATCGCCCGGCCGCTTCCATCCGGATTTTGCACATTCGTCGCGACGGGGATGAAGTCGCCATCGCTCTTCACGAGCAGGGTCGCTGCCATGCTCTTTCCGCCTGCCTTGGCGATCTCATCGACCACGGCAAAATTGTTGTTCATCTTGGTCGAGCCGAAATAAAGAGCCGGAGCAGCCTTGCCGCCAACATCCTCGGTTCCCTCGATCTTCAATTTCGCCGTGTCTGCCTTCAAAGCCTCCATCGATTTTACGACTATTGCGTCCTGGGCATTGCCGGCGTTCGGCATCAGTACGGACGTTGCAAACAAGCTAACCGCAAGCACGATGAAACCGGTAATCAACATGGAGCTGGCACGCGGCCTTGCTGCGGCAGGCGCCGCCATAAAGCTAAATCTTATGGGTTGCATGGGTTCCTTGAGCGGCGGCTTCATGCCTACGCTCTGAACCATGGGAATCCGCCCCGCGGCAGTGCGAACGAACCCGCTAGCGGCGGGAAGAATACATCCGCAGGCGCATCATTGGCTAGACGGCGAGTGCCCGGGAATCCTAGGCCGCAGACTCACGCTTCTTCTTTTTGCCGAGCCTCTTGTCGAGATAGGCGTCGACAACTTCCATGAGGCCGTCCATGCGGCCCTCGAAGAAATGGTTCGCGTCGGGGACGG
>DATFVP010000125.1:0-4088 GCA_035260285.1 Methyloceanibacter sp. | reverse complement strand
CTTCGCCGCGCTGAAACATCCGCGCGCACGAACCAATGCCGATTGCGACGGAAGCCTGCTCGAAGGTATCGCTGCTCCGGACCATGCCGGGCGCACGCTTCTCCGTGAGGCCGCCGATGCCCTTGGCTTGAGCGCGCGGGGCTATCACCGGACGCTTCGTGTCGCCCGCACGCCTGCTGATCTCGACGGCGAGGAGCGCGTCGCCCGCATCCACATCGCCGAAGCCTTGAGTTATCGCGGCGAGACCCTTCGCCGCGCCCAAGTCGCGCCGTGAGTCTGGCCAAGCTGGAGATACATTATCCTGGGTGAAAAGCCCGGCCGCCCCCCAATATCCCCAAACTGTCACACAGGGTTCGAATTGGTTTGCTAACCGGGCCTTGTTGTGGCCGAATCGGGGCTGCCGCGCCAGTTGCGTTGCTTCAGTCGCGTCGCGTCGCGCGGCCGCCTCAATTCACAGCGAGCCTGGCCGAGACATGGCAATGAAGTTGACACCCGGGCGCATCGCGGAGCGATTCCGCGGCGGCCCGGTGTTTCCAGGCCTGATCTTTCCCATGATCCCAGGACTGACATTTCGGTCTTCGCCGGGAGGTCTCCTACCCTTCACCGGGCGCTGGCGGGTGAGGCCGAGGCGCCTCGGCGCCTGGCATCCGCCGAAAATCTACGGCCGCATCGGCTCTCTTGAGGTGCGGCTTGCGCGCAAGAAGAGCGAGATCAGGCAGGCGCAGCGCCTCCGCTATAAAGTGTTCTACGAGGAGATGTCTGCGGTGCCGGGCGCGCTCGCCATGCTGTCGCGCCGCGACGAGGACGCCTTCGACCCCGTGTTCGATCATCTGCTGGTGGTCGACCGCGGCGACCCCAATGACGGCCGCCGCTGGCATCGGGCGCGCGTGGTCGGCACCTATCGCGTGCTGCGCCAGGAGGTGGCAGACCTCAACGACGGCTTCTACACGCAAGGCGAATACAACATTGAGCCGCTGGTCCGTGCCAAAGGCGGCGACTACAGCTTCATGGAGCTTGGCCGCTCCTGCGTGCTCAAGTCCTACCGTAACAAGCGCACGCTCGAGCTGCTCTGGCAGGGCGTGTGGTCTTACGTGCGCGAGCACGGCGTCGATGTGATGGTCGGCTGCGCGAGCTTCGAGGGCACCGATCCCTGCGCCCACGCCATGGCCTTGAGCTTCCTCTACCACAACGCGCTGGCGCCGGAGGACTGGCGGGTCAGGGCGCATGAGCATCTTCGCGTCGACATGAACATGCTGCCGGCCGGTGCGGTTAACGCCCGCGCCGCGATCAAAGCGCTCCCGCCTTTGATCAAAGGGTACCTCAGGCTTGGAGCCTATATTGGCGACGGCGCCGTCATCGACCGCCAGTTCGGCACCACCGACATCCTGATCATCCTCCCGGTCGAGGCGATCAGGACCCGATACTTCGCCCATTTCGGCTCGCCTGATGAGCTTTCCGCTGCCGTTGCGCCAGGGTTCGCCTTTAACTAGGCGCAGAATAAGCGGATTTGACGCATTGCAAGCCTGTCCTTAAATTTCGGGCGTCATGCGTGACACCGACATCAACGCTTTTCGGCCCTCGGGTGACGGCGCCGTCGGCTTGCGCGAGCTCAACGAGCGCTCGCGCGAGATATTCAAGCGCATCGTCGAGACCTATCTCACCACAGGCGAGCCGGTGGGCTCGCGCAATCTGAGCCGCGCTCTGCCCATGACGCTGTCGCCGGCCTCGGTGCGCAATGTCATGTCCGACCTCGAGGCGCTCGGCCTCATCTACGCCCCGCACACCAGCGCCGGCAGGCTTCCCACTCAATCTGGCTTGCGCCTGTTCATCGACGGGCTGCTCGAAATCGGCGAGGTGAGCGAGGAGGAGCGCAGCCACATTGAGGCCCGCATCGCCGGCAATGGCCGCCACCGCGCGGTCGAGGAATTCCTCGCCGAAGCCGGCGACATGTTGTCGGGACTTTCCGGCTGCGCCGGCGTGGTGCTGGTCGACAAGCTGAGCAAGACACTGAAGCAGGTCGAGTTTGTCAATCTCGGGCCGGGCCGGGCGCTTGCCGTGCTGGTGAGCGAGGATGGCGACGTGGAAAACCGCATCGTCGCGCTGCCCGATGGCCTGCCGTTCTCGTCGCTCGCCGAAGCCTCGAACTACATCAACGCCCGCATCGCCGGATTGACCTTGGCCGAAGCTCGCGCCCGCATCGAGAAAGAGATCGAGCAGCGCCGCGCCCAGCTCGACGAGCTGACCGCACGCGTGGTCACCGAGGGGCTCGCCACCTGGTCAGGTAGCGGCGACGGGCAGAAGAGCCTGATCGTGTGCGGGCGCTCCCATCTCCTCGAAGACGTGCGCGCTATGGAGGACCTGGAGCGGGTGCGGCTCCTGTTCGAGGATCTCGAAACCAAGAAGGATCTGATCCAGCTGCTCGGGCTTGCCGAGCGCGCCGAGGGGGTGCGCATCTTCATAGGATCGGAGAACAAGCTGTTCTCGCTCTCAGGCTCGGCGCTGATCGTGTCGCCCTTCGAGGACACCGAGCAGAAGATCGTAGGCGTGCTCGGCGTGATCGGCCCGACGAGACTCAACTATGCCCGAATCATTCCCATGGTGGACTACACCGCACGCCTGCTTGGCCGCCTTGTCCCTTGATTTTTGTCCGCCAGCGGTCGATATCCGTGATCAGAAGCCAAGCCCTTTGCTTTAACTGAGCCTATGTCCGACGAAAAAGCCGACGCACGCCCCGACGAGCAGGTGGGACTTGCCAACACCGATGCTCAGGCGGCCGACGCTGCGGCCCAGGCGAGCGCCGAACTCACCGCGCTCGTTGCCGAGAACTCCGACATGCGCGATCGCTTGCTGCGCACCATGGCTGATATGGAGAATCTGCGCCGGCGCACCGAGCGCGAGAAGGCCGACACCTCGCGCTATGCCGTCTCCAATTTCGCCCGCGACGTGCTCACCGTTGGCGACAATCTCCGCCGCACCATCGAGCACGTGCCGGCGGATGCCGCCGCGCAGGATCCTGCGCTGAAGAGCTTCCTCGATGGGGTGGAGCTCACCGAGCGTGAGCTCCTGAACGTTCTTGAGCGCCACGGCGTCACCCGCATCGATCCTGTCGGCCAGCGTTTCGATCCCAACTGCCACCAGGCGATGTACGAAGTGCAGAACCCCGACGTTCCGGAAGGAACCGTGATCGACGTGATGCAGGCCGGCTACGTGATCGGCGACCGCTGCCTGCGTCCGGCGCTTGTGGCGGTGGCCAAAGGCGGCGCCAAGCAGACGGCGCCGAGCCAGACCGGCGACGGCCCGCCAAAGGCCGCCAATGACGACTTCCCTGGCAGCGGACCGCAAGCCGGCCAAGAACCGCTCCGTGGTGAGCCAGCGCGTGGCGAACCACATCGCGGAGGCCCGCCCCGCGGAGGCCATCCTGGCAGGGGCCCGCACAACAAGCACTAGGCTGGTTTCGTCACCCGGCGCAGCGTCAGATTGAGCCGGCCACCCTCCGGCAAGAGACCGGAGGTGCCGGAGAGGATGCGATCGATGCCGTGATAGGCAAGCCGGTCATCGCCGCCAAGCACGACTACATCGCCTGACTTGAGCTCAAGAGCCTGCGTGGGGTCTTTCCGCGCAAGGCCGCCGACACGGAAGATGGCGCTGTCGCCGAGCGACACCGACACGACCGGCGCGGCGAAGTCCTCCTCGTCCTTGTCCTGATGAAGCCCCATCTTCGCGTCGCCGCTGTAGTAGTTGACGAGGCAGGCCTCTGGGGCGGCCGGATAGCCTGCGACCTCGCGCCAGAGATCGAGCAGCGCCTCGGGCATCGCCGGCCAGGGCTTGCCAGTCACCGGATGCGTCGCCTGGTAGCGATAACCGCGCTCTTTGTCGGTGACCCAGCCGAGCGGCCCGCAATTCGTCATGCGCACCGACATCGGTTTCCCAGAACGCGGCATGGTGGGGGTGAACAGCGGCGCCTCTTCCATCGCGGCGCGCATCTCATCCAGCAGCCTCGCTTGCTCAGCGTCCTTCAGTTTTCGCGGAAGATATTCCAAGGCCACGCCTATGCCTCGACTTCGAGCCGTCCTACGATCCGCCATACT
>DATFVP010000124.1:0-2164 GCA_035260285.1 Methyloceanibacter sp. | reverse complement strand
ATCTCGACCAGATCGGCGTCGAGGGGCTCCTGCGGCTCTTGGACGAAGAGGTCGGGGACGGCATAACGGAGCTCAACTGTCACCCCGGCCATCCGGAACCGGGCTTTCCGTCGAGTTACGCAGCCGAACGAGAGGTGGAGGCGCGAACGTTGTGCGATCCCGGACTGCATCAGGCGATCCTGGAGAGGGGCTTTCGCCTCATCGGGTTTCGGGACCTTTATCGACCGGGGATCTGAGCTTCAATGTGCGCCTGGCGACGAACTGCTGAACGGGGAGGTCTTCTATACGCTGCGGGAAGCTCAGATCGTCATCATCGAGAGCTGACGGCACCACTACAAGCGCGCATCGCAACACCCATCTGTCTATGTCATTGAAGAGAACAGGCTTTGCTGATCGGGATGCGATCCCGCGGGGTGCCTTGGGTTCTGGCGTGCGCGTTCGGTGATGGTACGCGCCGTCGCTGTGGAGAGAAGGGCACGGCTGAAGATCCAGGGACCGTCCGGCAAAGGGTGGAGTGCCTCGATCCCACCAGCTTCCACCGCAACCCTGAGTGTTTTAGGCGCCACCTGAAGAAGCCGCGCGGCATTGTTGAGGTTAAGCCACGGTTCGATTCCGTCGTCAGCCGGCTTGTAGACGACGATACCGTGATAGGAGCGCAGCGAGGTGACACGCTCGCACGTCCAGCAATTGCCATAGCCGGTCACCAACCCGTTTCTGTTCAAGATCCCGGCGATGAGATCGTCGTTGGCGGGCGACCAGATCGACTATGCCGAGATGCCGATGGTGCGGAGAATGTTCGCCGACGCATTGGCCAAGCGCGGCCTCACCCCGCGCATGGACCAGGCCTATGCGCAGGAGCTCGCCGATCTGCCGCCGCCGGCAGCGAAGTCGGCGTAGCGTCGCTTTATTGCAGGTCTACGACCGGAGCGCGCGAGTCGCGGCCTTGAGCAATTGGCCCGGCTCGCGAGGGACGCGCGCACCCCACAGCCGCCGGTGCAGCTTGTCGAGCAAGAGATAGATCACGGGCGTCGTGTAGAGCGTGAGCATCTGCGAGACCAGCAACCCGCCGACGATGGTGATGCCGAGCGGCCGGCGCAGTTCCGATCCTGGGCCGGTCGCGATCACCAGCGGCACGGCGCCCAAGAGCGCCGCCATGGTCGTCATCATGATCGGCCGGAAGCGCTCGAGGCAGGCCTCGAAGATCGCCCGCTCCGGCGGCAGGCCGCGCTTGCGCTCGCCTTCGAGCGCGAAGTCGACCATCATGATTCCGTTCTTCTTGACGATACCGATCAAGAGGATGATGCCGATGAATGCGATCAGCGAAAGCTCGGCGTTGAAGATTTGCAGCGCCAAGAGGGCGCCGAGGCCCGCGGACGGCAAGGTGGAAATGATGGTCAGGGGGTGCGCCAGGCTTTCGTACAAGACGCCGAGCACGATGTAGACGGCGAAGAGGGCGGCCAGGATCAATAGCGGCTGCGCGCCGATCGACTGGCGATAGGCGCGCGCATCGCCGGCATATTCGGCGTGCAGCGTGTCGGGAATGTGCAGCTCGGCCACCGCCTGATCGACCAGCCGCGTCGCCTGCTCGATGGGCGTATTCTCATCGAGGCTGAAGCTGATGGTGATGGCGGGAAACTGACCCTGGTGGTTGACCACGAGCGGGGAGAGCCCGCGGTTGATAGTGGTTACGGCACTGAGCGGCACCTGGGTCTTGCCGGCGCCGCTGACATAGATGCGGCTCAGGTCGGTCGGGTCGCGCTGATATTGCGGGTCGATTTCGAGAACGACGCGATACTGGTTGCGTTGGGTATAAAGCGTCGAGATCTGCCGTTGGGCGTAGGAATTGTTGAGCGCATTGGCGATGTCCTGCACGCGCACGCCGAGCCGCGAGGCCGCGACGCGGTCGATCGCGACATTGACTTGCAGGCCGCCCTGTTCGCGGTCGGTCGAGACATCGACCAGCCCGGGCAGCGTCTGGATCTTGGCCAGGATGCGGGGCGCCCAAAGCAGCAGCTCGTTGTAGTTGGCATCCCACAGCGTGAACTGGTAGGTGGAATCGCTCTGGCGGCCGCCGACCCGCACATCCTGCATCGGGAAGAAGAACACCCGCAGCCCCGGGATGTCGGCGGTCTTCTGCCGCAGCCTGTTGGCCACGGCTTGCGAA
>DATFVP010000123.1:0-3316 GCA_035260285.1 Methyloceanibacter sp. | reverse complement strand
GCTTCGGTGCCACTGTGCTACATGCAACGGCCTGCGGTCGTATGGGAAGAGCAGCAGTCGGCCCGTCGTATCATTCCAAGCTGCTGGCTAGGGTTCTACCACCAATACCAATACGGAACCCAGATACCGCCCCGCCACCGTCGACCCCGACGCCGACGCCGACCACCACGCCAATACCTGCCACGCCGATACCTGCGGCCTGCCTCTGCGGGTGCGCTAGTGGCAGCGTTGATCGCGGTAGCTAGGGTCGTCACGCTGAGCGTAGTCCCGATAGTTCCGACCGCGCTGACGCACCAAAACACCGCGATTGCAACGGCTGCGACAGTTTGCGCCAATAGCTTTCCCGGTGACCAAGGGCGTTTCATCATTCCGTTCCTCTCAAAGAGGTTGATTGCGAAACCTTGCCTAGTAACTCCCCTACTTTAACAGGATCTGCGTGGAGGCGAAATGGAGAACGATTGGTTAGATGGCCTTCGCCTCGGATCACGCGACATCGAGGCCATAGCACTCGATGTGCGCGTAGCCGTCATGTCCAGGACCCGATGGTCGGGACCGATATAGTCTAGCGGACATATCGGTAGAACGAAGGGGTTGTCACGGATTGTCAAAGTGCTATGAATCCTTGCAGGTGGTGGCCCTGACCACCACTGGTCCCCCCATAAGGACCGGAAGCCTCGCACTGTGCCGCCCCCGTCACAGCGGGGCTTCTTTTGCTGCCGCTTAAAGCGGCCCCGACCATAGTTGTTCCCCCGTGTGGTCAGGGCCGCCGAGGTGGGGGCGTCGAGAGAAACCCCGTCCTTTGATCTCCAACTCGGCCAATTCGGGGGCGAACCGCTTTACCAGGTCACCGTTTGTTCCTCTTGCGAGGGTCGCTTTAGCGAAGGAGTTGATCAAGCGAATGAGCGGGCGGTTTGAGCCGGAGAAAATGCCGGGGGGATTAGGACGAGCGACAGGCGAAGATTGCCTGACCAGAGCGATGGAGGCGGCATGACAAAACTCTCGCGCCGCGAAGGAGCAGCGTTAAGCCATGAATGGCGCGAGGTGCTGGACGATGGCTTGCGGCTGACTAAGCGCCGCCGCTGATCCCGGTCTAAAATCTGCCACCGAGATTGCCACCGAGATCACCCTAGGCTTTCTGCGGCGCTCTGCTCGACGGCCTTGGAAATCAAGGCTTGTTGGTGCCGCGAGGTGACGGCAAAGTGCCAGAAAGACGGTATTCGACGCCTAAGCGTGACGCTCTCCCTCTCCCGGCAGGACGAGGTTTGCCCCAATGGCGGAAGCCAGATCAGCCGATTTTCGCTCCGCCAGGCCGAAGCGGGTCAAAGTGGGGCGCGCCGTCGTGCTTGCCAATGCCGGCGCCGGCGCCCGCACCTTCAACCGCGCTTATGCCGCCGATCTCAAACGGAGGCTCGTAGTCGCATTCGTGCAGGCTGGGGTCATGGCCGATATCCGCTTGGTCGATGGGAGGAGATTGCGCAAAGCGGCTTCACGGGCGCTTGCGGAGGCACGGCGCGGGAACATCGACGCGGTCATCGTCGGAGGCGGCGACGGCAGCATTCGCGCCGTGGCAAGCGTGCTTGCCGGAACAAGCGTGCCGCTCGGCATCATTCCACTCGGAACGTTCAATCATTTCGCCAAGGATCTCGGGCTTCCACTCGGAGTCGAGGGCGCCGCGGCGACAATCGGAAGCGGCCACACCCGCCTGGTCGATCTCGGCGAGGTCAACGGCGAGATCTTCATCAACAACTCCTCGATCGGCATATACCCTTATCTCATCATCGAGCGCGACCGGCGCAGGGCGCGCGATGGGGTCGCAAAATGGATGGCCATGGCGCCCGCCTTCTTGCGGATGCTGCGGCATTTCCCGCGACGGCGCTTAAGGATCTCGGCCGAGGGTTTCGTTCGGCCCTACCGTACGCCCTGCCTGTTCGTCGGCAACAACGAGTACGGCATGGAGATCTTCACCTTCGGACGGCGGCACCGGCTCGATGCGGGAAGGCTGTGGTTCTACGTGGTGAAGCCGCGCACGCCGCTCGCCTTCTTCTGGATGGTGTGGCGCATGTCTTTCGGCCGCATCAACGAGGCGCGCGATCTCGACAGGTTCGATCTCGCAGAGGCCGAGATCAGCGCCCGCGCGATCCAGCTCTCGGTCGCTCTCGACGGCGAGGTCAGCTTCATGCACACGCCCCTGCATTACCGTTCCCGCGCGCAAGCCCTTCGCGTCATCGTGCCCGGAAATACGTGAATTCGCGCCGGGTTCGCTTGAGCGGCGGCGAATCGGGTATGCTGGCAGAGTCGCGAATCATCAGGACCCCCGCATGTTCCTTCGCCAGACACCGAGCTACATCAAGCGCAAGCTGATTGAGTTCGCGCCGGAAATCTGGCTTGCGCTCGACCTCCTGGCCAAAGATACCGGCCGGTCCATCCAGGACCTCGCCGACGAGGCCTTCGCCGATCTCCTTGCCAAATATCACCGGCCCGCCTCGCTGAAAGAGGCCTTGCGGGAGAGCGCGCGCAGGCTTCCCGCCAACGACGACATCCCGCCGCCACGCTGAGGCCGATTGGCTCGCGGCTTCAGGCCGGTTTCACCACCATGAAGTAGAGATTCGCCAAGGGCAGCAGCGTGGCGATCGTTCCTCACGCATACCAAAGCCGGGCCAAGGCGCCAATATCGCGCCGGAATGACCCCGCCTTGGGCGAACCGCCGCGCCTCGCGCGCTTGGGCGATCTGAACGGGAATGATAGTCGCGAAAAGTCGCCCTTAGCCTCGAAGCTGTAGACGACGGCGGGGGACGCATCGAGCAGTCGCGCTAGCCGCGCGCCTTCCGGCTTCGGTGGCGGCCATTTCGGCTTGGCTTCGAGCGGAGGTCATGCTCGGGGTCGCGTGGTTCGGAGAAGGCAAAAGGCCTGATCGGGGCCGATCTTTTCGGTCTCACCCGTTCCTGCAAGCCGGTACAGCGTTAGCCCACGCAAGACAGGCTTAACTATCGTAGCGAGCGAAGGCCCGAGCTCCTGCCGCAAGCCCGCAGACAACAGACCGCGCGTCTTGCCAACGCGCGGTCTCGAATTGCGTGCTTCGCGACGCGAGAACCCCTATTGCGCCGGTGCAGGCGCCTCCGGGGCCGGTGCCTCGGGCGCCGGCGCGGGTGCCGGTGCCTCGGGCGCCGGCGCGGGTGCCGGTGCCTCGGGCGCCGGCGCGGGTGCCGGTGCTGGCGTTTCGGCTGCCGGCTGCTCGCCTCCCGACTTGCCCATGACGCAATTGATCAGCGTCGCGTCGTATTTGCAGCCATGCTTATGCGCCTGCCACACGATAAGG
>DATFVP010000122.1:0-2323 GCA_035260285.1 Methyloceanibacter sp. | reverse complement strand
GCGAGGTTGTTGAGGCTTGTCGCCGTGTCGGAATGCTCGGGGCCGAGGACCTTTTCGCGGATCGCCAGCGCCCGCTCGTGCAGCGATCGCGCCCCCGCAAAGTCGCCCTGGTCGCGCAGCAGGTTGGCGAGATTGTTGAGGCTTGTCGCCGTATCGGGATGCTTGGGGCCGAGCGCCTTCTCGCGGATCGCCAGCGCCCGCTGGTAGAGTGGAAGCGCCCCGGCAAAATCGCCGCCGGCCTTGAGCAGAATGGCGAGATTGTTGAGGCTGGTCGCGGTGGCGGGATGTTCCGGGCCGAGTGCCCTTTCGCGGATCGCCAGCGCCCGCTCGTGCAACGGCCGCGCCCCGGCAAAGTCGCCCTGGTCCCGCAGCAGGTCGGCGAGGTTATTGAGGCTCGTCGCCGTGTCGTAATGCTCGGGGCCAAGCGTCTTTTCGCGTATTGCCAATGCGTCGCGAAACAGCTGCGCAGCTTGGGAGTGTGCCGCACGCCCGTGGAAATATCTGCCCGCCCGATCCAGGAGTTCGGGCCCGCCAGCACTGACGAACGCGTGATCGGAGCACGCATCGCGCCGCGCCAGCAGATGCGGTGTAAGCTGGGCGCACAGTGGCCATGAGTGCGGATCGCTGTGGCCGTCGCCGGGATAGATCGCCGCCAGCCGTGTGATCAGACGCCGGACCGCATCGTGCGCTGAACCGGTTGCCTGAGACCGAGTTCGTGCGACCATCTGGACGAGACGGTGCAGAGTTACCGCGGGCGTGGTGTCCTCGGCGGGGTGGTGCTTCACTAGCGAAACTTCTGCCAGCGCGGTGAGGGCCTGCAGGCGCTGCGCTTCGTCCTCGACCGCGCCCTCGATCAACGTCATCGGGATGCGCTCGGAAGAGCACTGCGCAAGATACGCCATGATCGGTTCGGCGGCCGGACACTGGGCTACCGCCTCGGTGATGGCGAGGCCGAATGTCGCGGCGACGCTCCTCGGATAACCCTCGCCCCGCGGCGCCGCAACGATAAGGCTAGAGGCCTTAACCGCATAGTCGGCAAAGCGCATCTGCGTGCGCTTGCAATAGGCTGCCGCATGCTCGAGCGCGAGCGGCAGGTTGCCAAGAGCCTCCGCAAGCACCTTTGCGCCCTCAGCATCGCTGCGTCCCGAGCGGCGCTGAAGCAGGGCGATGGCTTCCGCGAGCGGCAGCACATCAAGCGAGATCTCCTCCGCCCAACCGCCCCAATCAGAAAAGCGGGATGTAATGAGAACCCGGGTTTCTGCGGATGGCAAAAGATCGGCAATCTCGTCTGGGCTCGAAACATTGTCGTATATGAGCAACCAAGTCGCGCGTTGCTCGGCGAGCCGACGCAAGGCCGCCTTCGCAGCCTTCTCCACATCGGCTTCCTCTGCCGCCGCAGCCCCCAACGAGACCAAGAGGCCTGCAAGGCTGCTCAAAAGCCCCACCCGCGTCTCAGCCGGGCACCAACACACGCCTTCATAAAGGCGCCTGAAGCGATAGGCGTACTCGATTGCAAGCGCCGTCTTGCCAACACCACCCAGTCCCTGCACGGCGGCAAGCCCGATTGTCTGTCCCACGGCGGCGTTGTCCTTGACGAGGATGGCGTCGAGCCGCTCGAGCTCCTCCACACGACCCGTGAAGACTGGGATGCGTGGAGGTACGCCGAGGAACGGCTTACCTGGCGATGCCTCGCCCTCGGCTGCAGTGATGATGCGCCGTCTACGTTCCTCACTATCCGCGGCGTACATGCGCCGAAGGTGGCACCAGGCGGCCATGCCATACGCCGACGAGAAATCAGGGTCGATCTCGATAGCCCTGTCGAACAGTTGCAGCGCGTCATTGCTGGATTCCGTGGCTCCCCGGTGCAGGTTTGCTATTCCGCGCAAGTAGCAGTCGTAGGCATCGAGGCTCTGTGTCGGTTTGCCGCTCGCGCGAGCGATCTCCGCTGGCTCCAGCTTCGGCGCGATGGCGGCTACGACGCTCGCCGTCAGCTGGTCCTGAAGATCGAAGATGTCCTCCAGCGTGCCCTCGAAACGGTCCGCCCAGAGATGCGCCCCGGTCGACGCGTCGATGAGCTGCGCAGTGATGCGCACCCGCCTCGCCGCCTTGCGCACGCTGCCTTCGAGCACGTAGCACACCCCCAGTTCGCGGCCGACTTGCTTCGCGTCCACCGCCTGACCCTTGTAGACAAAACTGGAATTGCGCGCGGCCACCATCAGCCAGTCCATTCGGGACAGGGCCGTGATGGTTTCTTCGGTAACGCCGTCGGCGAAGTAATCATTCGCGGGATCGTCGCTCATATTATTAAAAGGCAAGACGGCGA
>DATFVP010000121.1:0-13491 GCA_035260285.1 Methyloceanibacter sp. | reverse complement strand
AGGGGATCCGGCAAGGAGTCCTTCACCAGTCGAAGTGATCTGCCGCTAACCAAGAACGATTTTCGTAAAAAGCCGGAGATCGGCGGGAGCCGCTAAAATTCAGGCGTCGTCGCCGGCAACAGTACCGTCGAGCCGGTGGTGAGACGTGCCTCGAGATCCCGGTGGGCGCGCGTCGCCTCGGCCAGAGGATAGGTCTGATTGACGGACACCTTGACCTTGCCGGAACGCACCACCTTGAACAGATCGTTGGCGGTAGCGACGAGATCCTTTCGCGTTGCCGTATAGTTTCCAAGCGACGGCCGCGTGGCGTACAGCGAGCCCTTTTGCGACAGAAGCGTGATCTTGAAATCAGGCACCGAGCCGGAGGCTTGGCCGAAGCTCACCCACAGCCCGAGCGGCTTCAAGCAGTCGAGCGAGCCCGGGAACGTGTCCTTACCGATCGAGTCGTAGACCACGTCGACGCCTTTGCCGTCGGTGTAGGCCTTCACCATGGTGACGAAGTCTTCCTCGCGGTAGTTGATGACATGGGCGCAGCCATGGACCCGTGCGATGAGAGCCTTACCGGCCGAGCCCACCGTGCCGATTACCGTGGCGCCGAGCGAAGCGGCCCATTGGCAGGCAATCAGCCCGACGCCTCCAGCCGCGGCGTGGAACAGAAGTGTGGTCTGCGGGCCGACAGTGTAGGTCCGCCGCAGGAGATATTGCGCCGTCATGCCCTTGAGCATGATCGAGGCTGCGATCTGGTCGCTCAGTCCTTCAGGTAGCCTAACCACTCGATCAGCCGGGATCAGCCGCTCCTCCGCATAGGCACCGATTTGCCCGGCGTAAGCCACGCGACGCCCGACCTTGAGGTCGTTCACGCCCTCACCAACGGCAGTGATCACGCCTGCAGCTTCCATGCCTAGGATGAATGGAAGCGAGGCCTGCGGATAGAACCCAGTCCTGGAATAGACGTCGATATAGTTGAGGCCGATTGCCGTCTGGCGAATCTTGACCTCCCCTGGGCCAGGCTCGCCGACTTCAATCTCCTCCCATTTGAGGGCGTCCGGGCCGCCATAGGCATGAACGCGGATCGCGCGAGTCATAGAGTCCCTCCCCGCTGAAGCCGGGCATGACGAACTATAACGCGATTGTTCGCCTACGGATCATGAATGCCGCACCATCCGGGAGATTACTCGATCCCGAGCTTCGCCTTCACCAGCTCGTTCACGGCTTGAGGGCTCGCCTTGCCGCTGGTCGCCTTCATCACCTGGCCGACGAACCAGCCGGCAAGAGCCGGCTTCGCCTTCGCCTGCTCGGCCTTGTCGGGGTTGGCGGCAATGACCTGATCCACCGCTTTCTCAATTTCTCCGACATCTGTGAGTTGTTTGAGCCCATGCTGCTCAAAGACAATGATCGGATCGATCGTTCGGTCCTCAGATTCGATGATGAGCTTGTATGCAGTCTTTGCCTGGGAGCGGGAGATTTCACCACTCGCTGTGCTCGCAATGATGGTACCGGACGTCGCGGTAGGGATACCGAGTTGTGGAACAATTACGTTGAAGGTATTTGCGTACGCCATTTCCTCATTGATCACCCAATTGGCCGCGGTCTTGGGCTCGACACTAGGCTCTCGCTTCTTGGCGTCCGCATAAACTTCTTCAAAGTGATCGGCTGTCTCCCGATCAGCGACTAGTACACTCGCGTCGTACATTGTCAGCCCATACTGACTGACGAAACGCTCAATCTTGGCGTCGGGAAGCTCTGGGAGATCATCGGCGAGACGGTCCACATAGTCTTGCGTCAGCTCGAGCGGCAGGAGGTCTGGGTCGGGAAAATAGCGATAGTCGTGCGCCTCTTCCTTCGAGCGCATCGACCGCGTCTCGCCGGTCTTGGCATCGAACAGCCGCGTCTCCTGCTGGATCGTCCCTCCGTCTTCCAAAATCTCGATCTGGCGGCGCGCCTCGTGCTCGATGGCCTGGCCGATGAAGCGGATTGAGTTCACGTTTTTGATCTCGCAGCGGGTGCCGAGAGGTGCACCAGGCTTCCGCACCGAGACGTTGATATCGGCGCGCAGGCTTCCCTGTTCCATATTTCCGTCGCAGGTGCCGAGATAGCGCATGATGGTGCGGAGCTTGGTGAGATAGGCCTTGGCCTGCTCGGCGGAGCGGAGGTCAGGCTTCGACACGATCTCCATCAGCGCAACGCCCGAGCGGTTGAGATCCACATAGGAAAATTTGGGATGCTGGTCGTGCAGGCTCTTGCCGGCGTCCTGCTCAAGATGCAGACGCTCGATGCCGACGACAACCCGCTCGCCGCCGAGCAGATCGACGATCACCTCGCCCTCGCCGACCACCGGGCTCTTGTACTGTGAGATCTGATAGCCCTGGGGCAGGTCTGGATAGAAATAGTTCTTCCGGTCGAATACCGAATTGAAATTGAGCTTGGCTTTGAGCCCGAGCCCCGTGCGGATGGCCTGCGCCACGCATTCCTCGTTGATCACCGGCAGCATGCCGGGCATGGCGGCATCGACCAAGCTCACGTGACTGTTGGGCTCGCCGCCGAATTCGGTCGAGGCGCCGGAGAACAGCTTCGACTTGGAGGTGACCTGGGCATGCACCTCCATGCCGATCACCACCTCCCAGGGGCCGGTCGCGCCTTCGATCAAATTGCTCTGCTTTGGTCGTTCCTGCATGCCGCGTTACATACCGCCGTCTACGATCGCTGTCATTGCCCGGCTTAATCGGGCAATCCAGTAACCCCGGCGGATCATTATCGCCAATGACAGTGATTGCTAGATTCCCGCCTTCGCGGGAACGGCAAGAGGCTAGTCCTCGCCGCCCTCGCCTTGTTGGCTGAGCTTTTCTTCCTCGTATTGGACGAACCAGCCGATCATCTGCCGCCACAGAGCTTCGGTCAGCTCAGGCGGCAGCCCCTTCTCCACCGCCCGAGCCCTCACCCGGTTGATCACCTGCTGGATTCGCCACGGCACGCGCGCCTCAGCCGGTGATTGCTTGAGCTGCCAGGCGCGATCGACATAGGTGAAACGCTCTCCGATGAGGTCGACCAGCGCCACATCGATGCGGTCGATCTCCGCCCTCACCTGTTCCATGTCGACGCAGTCTTCTGCCTTGCGCGGCGCCATCAGACTACCCTCCGGCGCATGGGTCTGTTCGGTCGCACCGTCATGCTGCCTTGCTCCACCAGTCTTGTGGCTTGGCCAAGGGTTCCGCCGCCACTTCGACGGCCCGGGCGGTTCGGAACAGCGTCTCTTCGTCGAAAGGACGGCCGATCAGCTGAAGCCCGAGCGGCGTGCCTTCCGACGACAGGCCTGCCGGCACCGACATGCCCGGCAACCCAGCCATATTCACCGTCACCGTGAAAATATCGTTGAGATACATCTCGACGGGATCGCCCGACTTCTCGCCAAGCGCGAAGGCAGGCGATGGCGTGGTCGGCGTCAGAATCACATCAACCTCCTCGAAGGCCGCATCGAAGTCGCGCTTGATCAGGCTCCGCACTTTCTGCGCCTTAAGATAATAGGCGTCGTAATAGCCTGCCGACAGCACATAGGTGCCGATCAGGATGCGCCGCTTCACCTCGGCGCCGAAGCCAACCGAGCGCGTATTCTCGTAAAGCGAGATCACGTCGTTGCCAGGCTCACGCAATCCGTAGCGCACGCCGTCGTAGCGGGCGAGGTTCGACGAGGCTTCGGCAGGCGCGACAATATAATAAGAGGGCAAGGCATATTTGGTGTGAGGCAGGCTCACCTTCTTGATCTTGGCGCCGGCAGCCTCGAGCCACTTCACCCCCTGCTCCCACAGGGCGTCGATCTCCGCCGCCATGCCATGCACGCGGTATTCCTTGGGAATGCCGACGGTCAGCCCCTTCACGCCAAGGTTCACCGCGGCCTCGTAATTTGGCACCGGAGCATCGACGCTCGTCGTGTCCTTAGGGTCGTGGCTTGCCATCGCCTTTAGCAGGATCGCCGCGTCTTGCACGGTGCGCGCGATCGGCCCTGCCTGATCGAGCGACGAGGCAAAGGCGACGATGCCCCAGCGCGAGCAGCGGCCGTAGGTCGGTTTGATGCCGACGGTGCCGGTGACGGCTGCAGGCTGCCTGATCGAGCCGCCAGTGTCGGTGGCGGTGGCGCCCATGCAGAGACGCGCGGCGACCGCGGCTGACGAGCCTCCTGACGAACCACCAGGTACGAGCTTGGCGTTTGAGCCTCGGCGCCTCCAGGGATTGACCACCGGGCCGTAATGGCTTGTCTCGTTGGACGATCCCATCGCGAACTCGTCATTGTTGAGCTTGCCGAGCATCACCGCGCCGGCCGCCCAGAGATTAGCGGTGACCGTCGACTCGTAGGTTGGGGTGAAGCCGTCAAGAATGTGCGAGCAGGCTGTGGTCTGCACCCCCTTGGTGGCGAACAGATCCTTGATGCCAAGCGGAATGCCTTCAAGCGGGCGCGCCTCGCCTTTGGCAATGCGCCTATCGCTCTCCTTGGCACCTTCCAGCGCGCGCTCAGGCGTAGTGAGCACGTAAGCATTCAGCGCCTCGTTCGCGCGCTCGATCGCGTCGATATGCGCGCGCGCAAGCTCTTCGGCGGAGAGCTCCTTGCGGGCAAGCGCCTCGCGCGCCTCGGCAATGGAAAGATTGGTGGGATCGGCCATGCGCTCTACGGCTTGACGGTGTCGCACTTGACGAAGGCACTGTAAGATTCGCTCGCGCCCTGTTGATCGAGTGTCTGGCTCTGGCCGCCGGAATGGTCGCCGGTCTTTCCAGCGCCCTCGCCCGACTCCTCCGGGGCATCCGTCTCGCCGGTTTCGGATTGTGCCGAGGCATCGTAGCCGCCCTGCTGGGTCAGATCGGTAATTCTGGTGACGTTGAGCTTACCGTCGTCCTTTTGCTTGATCGAGAACAGGTCGGGATAGGTGTAGCCGGCCTCGTCGCAAAACGCCGTCGCCACCCAGTCTTTGCCGTCGCGGGCAAACACATTGACGAAATCGCACACCTGCTGATAGCCGACGAGCCCCTTTTTGGTCAGCACCTCGAAATCGAACTCCTCGCCAAGCTCGGCCGGAGTCTTGGTCGCGAGCAGGGCGCAGTCCTCTTTGGTCGAAGCGAAAGTGCCCTCCGGCAGAGTGCTGTCCGGTGCTTGCGCCAGCGCAGAACCGGCGCCGGCGAGCCAAAGTCCGGTCGCAAGCAGAAGGGCGTTTCGCATCAACCGCTCCCCTACTCCACGATCTTGGGCACGACGAAATAGTGGTCGTCGACCGCAGGCGCGTTCTTGAGGATATCGTCGGCGCAATTGCCGTCGGTGACCTCGTCCTTTCGTTTCTTCATGGTCATGGCGACCACGCGGGTCATCGGCTCGACATTCGACGTGTCGATCTCATCGAGCTGCGCCACCCACTCGAGAATGCCTGACAGCTCCTTTTCAAGCCGCGTGGCCTCGTCTTCGGTGACGGCAATGCGGGCGAGATGGGCGATGCGATGGACGGTCGCGCGATCGACGGACATGGACTCTGGCGCCAACAGGAACGTTCGTGTTTCAGGGGCTCTGTAGCACCGGGCTGGGGCCGCTTCAATTGCGGCCTAGCGCCTTGGAGGCCGAACTCAAACCTCGAACGGGACGCCGACCTTGGGGACCCACACGGTATTGCCGCCCATTTCCGCGACGAATTTGTCGGCCGTCTGGTCGATGATGGGAAAGGTCCCGTAATGGCAGGGGATCACCCTTTCGAACTGGAAGAAGCGCTTGCAGGCGAGCGCCGCGGTTTTCGCCCCCATGGTGAATCGGTCTCCGATCGGAACGATGCCGATGTCGGGGCGATAGATCTCGTTGATCAGCCCCATGTCAGAAAAGATCGCGGTGTCACCCATATGGTAAACCGTCTTGCCCTCGCGCGTGGCAATGACGAGCCCGCAGCAGGCGCCGAGATAAATCGAGCGCCCCTCGTGGAACACGCCGGAAGAATGCCAGGCAGGCACGAAGGTGATATCGAAATCTTCGTGATGGATCGTGCCGCCAGTGTTGCCTGGATCGATGTTTTCCACCCCGAGGCTCGCCATGTGGGTGGCGAGTTCAAAGACTGCGATGAGCGGTATTGTCGTCTCCTTGCAGATCTCGACGGTATCGCCGGTATGATCTTCATGGCCATGGGTCAGCGCCACATGGGTCACGCCCTTCGCGACCTGCCGAATGGTTAGGCCCGAGTCCTCGAAGGTCGGGTTTCCGGTGAGGAATGGATCGATGAGGATGCTCGATTTGCCCGTATCGATGCGGAAACAGGAATGGCCGAACCAGGTGATGCGCATAGCGTGTCTCGTGTTGACTGCGGCAGGACTATAAGAAGGCTGTGCCAATTGACAATCATACAAAACCCCCCTCGCGGCGGCCCCCGGATCAATCCGGGGGGCCACCCTCTCCCACAAGGAGAGAGGGGAAAATGCGTGAGCCCCGTCATCAAGATCCCCTCGCCCCCTGTGGGAGAGGGCTTTCCGCCGCGATCTTGCGCGCGAAGCTGCGCAAGTCGCATGGCGGAAAGTGTGAGGGGTATCTGACGTGAAAATAAACTCTGTCATGTCGATTGAAGATCTGCCGCCGCTTCTGGCGAACGACGCAAGGCTGCTCGGCCTCGACGTCGGCACCAAGACCATTGGCATGGCGCTTTCCGACGTGACCCGCAGCGTGGCCACCCCCTTCGACACCATTAGGCGCAGCAAGTTCGCCGCCGACGCCAAGACGATTCGCGAAGTGGTTGAACAGAATCAGGTGGGGGGGCTGGTGATCGGCCTTCCCCTCAATCTCGACGGCTCAGAAGGTCCGCGTGCCCAATCAACCCGCGCCTTTGCCAGGAATCTCGCAGCTCATGTCGAGGTGCCAATCGTGTTCTGGGACGAAAGGCTGTCAACCGCAGCAGTCGAGCGCCATCTGATCGAGGCCGACGTCACGCGCAAGCGGCGCGCCGAGGTCGTGGATCGCATGGCAGCTGCCTACATCCTGCAAGGCGCGCTCGAGCGGCTAAGGCGCGGTCCCCTGCGCTAGCCCCAAATTCTCGTGAAAGATGAGATATCCGCCAGGCGCCTCGGGGCAAAGTCCCACGCCGCAGATAGCGAGAGTCGATAGCACATTGCCGACCGCAAGCAGAGCAAGCAGTGCAACGGCCAAGATCGGCAGCGTGACCTGGCTCAGAGGGGGCGGCCCCGAGGATTCGTATTGGCGATCGAACAGCAGCATCACACCATAGCCCCCGACGATCGCCACGAACATGATCAGCGCCCAGCTATAGAGGTGCAGCCCGAAAATGGCGTTGCCGTAGGAGCCAGACCCCGGAACGATATAGTGCAGCACCTGATCGGCGGACATGATGCCGCCGACCACGGCGCCGAGGATGGCGAGACCGTAATGGCTCGGCCGCGGCCCGAAGATCAAATTCAGCGCAATGCCGAACCCCGCGGCAATGAAGCCAGCCCGCTGCAGAATGCAGATCGGGCAAGGTAGGTCGCGAAACCAGAGCTGATCGGCAAAGGCGAGGACCAGGACCGTGTCGACGGCCACCAGCCCCAAGGCGTTGAGCAGCCTCGACAGATCGGGCGTCACACTACGCTCCTACGACTACAATCCGAGGTTCAGCACGTCCGTCGCGTGAAACCGGAACAGCACAAGCAGAACCAACACGCCGGCGACCCAGAAACCCATCGCTGCCTCGCGCCGGCTCGTCCATCCCGCGGCAAGACCGCAGGCAAAGAGAAGGAAGGGCAAGCTCATCATGGTTTAGCCTCCGCCTGACCGAACCTATGACCCGGTTACTGTGACGCGCATGCAACAAACGACTCCGGATAACGCTGTCACCCACTTGACGACGTTCCCCCGAAGACCGCTCGCGCGATCCTCAATGATTCGCGCGCAACCGTAAACTGCAAGTTATTGAAATTTCGAGCGGGATCGGTAGGCGTGGGTTAACCTTAAGACTGCGGTTCGGGTCGCAATTGGCCTTGATGAAAATCAAAAGAGGGACCGCAAGGCCTTTTGTCACGTCATCACTGGTGCCGCGCGGGAGGCAATGCTGCGGATATCCCCGCCGCCAAGCCCTACGCCGTAACCATGCCTGAAGGCGCCGTAGAGCCGAGTCGCCAGAAAGGCATCGCTCACGGCCGGCGGCGCATGGGCCTGCAACAAGGCGCCAGCCGCCGTGAGCGCGAGCAACTCGACCACCGACCGCGCCCTCGCCTGATCACGCGCGGCCTCAGCCAGCAGTATCCTCACGCCATCGACAGCCGACTTCAATCGCTGCTCGCTGCTGCTCGCCGCCTCGATCCCGGCCAGCACCCGCTCCAAGGTTTCCGGCGAGCGCTCAACCGCCCTCAGCACATCGAGGCACATGACGTTGCCAGATCCCTCCCAGATGGCGTTGACTGGGACCTCGCGGTAGAGCAGCGGAAAGCCGCCCTCCTCCACATAGGCGTTGCCGCCGAGGCACTCCATCGCTTCATAGACGAGCGGCGGGGCAATCTTGCACACCCAATATTTGGTGACCGGGGTCATCAGCCGGCGATAGGCGGTGGCGTCAGGGTCCTCGTGGCCGTCGAAGGACGCCGCAAGCTTGAAGGCAAGCGCGGTCGCTGCTTCAACGTCGAGCGCCATGTCGGCGAGCACCTGCAACATAAGCGGCTGATCGATCAGCTTCCTCTGGAACACGCTGCGATGCTGCGCATGGTGGATGGCGCGGGAGAGTGCCTGCCGCATTAGCCCGGCCGAGGACACGGCGCAATCGAGCCTCGTCAGGGTCACCATGTCGATGATGGTTTGGACGCCCCTCCCCTCCTCGCTGATCAGATAGCCGACCGCGCGGTCGAAGCTCACCTCGGCCGAGCCGTTTGACCGGTTGCCGAGCTTGTCCTTAAGACGCTCGAGCTTGATCCTGTTGACCGACCCGTCGGTAGAAAAGCGTGGCAGAAAAAAACAGGACAAGCCCCCTTTGGCCTGCGCCAGCACTAGGAACGCGTCGGACATCGGCGCCGACAGAAACCATTTGTGGCCGGTGATGGCATAGGCCTTGCCGGGCCCGGTGCCGTTGATCGCCGTGGCGATGGTGGTGTTGGCACGAACGTCAGTGCCTCCCTGGCGTTCAGTCATGCCCATGCCGATGGTGATGGCCTGCTTCTTCTGCCACGGCGCAAACCGCGGGTCGTAGCTCCGGGCGAGCAGCTTCGGCAGCACCGAACGGGCGAGCACCGGCTCGTGCAGGAGCGACGCCACGGCGGCGTGGGTCATGGTGATGGGGCAGCAATGTCCAGCCTCCATTTGCGCCGCCATATAGCTGCCCGCACACCTGGCGACATGGGCCCCCGGCCGCGGGCCGTTCATTGTCGTCAAATAGTCCCAGGTCGAGCAGTGCAGCCCTTGCGCCGTGCTGAATCTCATCAGCCGGTGATAGGCGGGGTGATAGTCGACCCGGTCAAGACGGCGCCCCTGAACATCGAAGGCGCGAAGGCGCGGCGGGTTCTCATTGGCCTGGCGCCCGAGCTCGGCCGCAGCCGCGCTGCCCGCGACCCGGCCGAAGGCTGTTAGGTTCTCGGCGCCGTCGGCAGCCCCCTCCCGCGCGACGGCCTCGCGCAAGGGGGTATCCGACGTGAACAGGTTCACACCAGTAAAGACTGGGCTTTGGTTGAGCACCTGCTCTCCCGGCGGAATCGGATCGGGGGCCATGGCATCCTTTATGGAGTCTGAATTGGCCATTGCTGCCACAGTCTGCTTAGGCAGCCAAGCTTGCCGCCCGGCCAAAGTCGGCTTATAGAGTTCACTTTAATGAGCATTGCGGCCGAAGCGACCGAATTCTCCTTCCCTCATCGCCATCTGCTTGGGATCGAAGGCCTTTCGCGCGACGAGATCGTGGGCCTGCTTGATCTAGCGGTACAGGCGTCGGGCGTCAGCCGCCAAGTCGCCAAGAAGCGCGACGATCTTCGCGGCCGGACCCTGATCAACCTGTTCTTTGAGTCCTCGACCAGGACGCAAAGCTCCTTCGAGCTCGCCGGAAAGCGGCTCGGCGCCGACGTAATGAATATGTCGACGCGGACCTCCTCCATGTCCAAGGGCGAGACCCTGATCGACACGGCGGTGACGCTCAATGCCATGCGGCCGGATATCCTCGTCGTGCGCCACCACGCCGCCGGCGCCGTCGAGCTGCTTGCGCAGAAGGTCGATTGCTCGGTGATCAATGCCGGTGACGGCAGCCATGAGCACCCGACCCAAGCGCTCCTCGATGCCCTTACCATTCGCCGCCACAAGGGTCATATTGCCGGGCTGATCGTGGCGATTTGCGGCGACATCCTGCATTCACGTGTCGCCCGCTCCAACATCCTTCTGCTTAACACCCTTGGCGCGCGCGTCCGCGTAATCGCGCCGTCGACGCTGATCGCCTCGGGCATCTCGCGACTCGGGGTCGAGGTCTATTCCTCGATGCGGGAGGGGCTGAAGGACGCCGATATCGTGATGATGCTGCGGCTTCAGCGCGAGCGGATGACATCGAATTTGGTGCCGAGCCAGCGCGAATACTTCCATTTTTTCGGGCTCGACCACGAGAAGCTTTCCCGCGCCAAGCCCGACGCCCTGATCATGCATCCGGGGCCGATGAATCGCGGCGTGGAGATCGACTCAAGCGTGGCCGACGATCAGCGCAGCGTGATCCGCGAGCAGGTTGAGATGGGCGTGGCGGTGCGCATGGCGGTGCTTCAGGCGCTCGCCCGCCACCTGCCCAACCATTGATGACGATGCAAACCCCTGCTCAGGACAATGGCCGCCTTACCGCACTGCTCTATGCGCGGCTGATCGACCCAGGCACCGGCCTCGACGAGACGGGTGGCTTGCTAATCGAGGACGGCAAGATCCTCGATCTCGGCCCGGGCGTAACCGCCGGCTCCATAGGCGATGCGCAAGTGATCGACTGCGGCGGTCATGTTCTCGCTCCAGGTCTCATCGACATGCTGGTTTTCTCCGGCGAGCCTGGCCACGAGCACCGCGAGACGCTGTCCACCACGAGCCGGGCCGCGGCCGCTGGCGGCGTCACCACCATCATCTGCATGCCCAATACCGAGCCCGTTATCGACGACGTGGCGCTGGTCGACTTCATCATGCGCCGCGCGCGCGACACGGCGCGCATCAACGTGCATCCCATGGCGGCGATGACCAAGGGCCTGAAGAGCGAGGAGATGGCCGAAATCGGTCTCTTGCGAGACGCCGGCGCCATAGCCTTTACCAACGGCAAGACGAGCCTCGCCGACGCCAAGATGATGCGGAACGTGCTCGCCTACGCCAAGGATTTCGGCGCGCTGATCATCCATCATCTGGAGGAGCCGACGCTCGCCCAGAACGGCGTGATGAACGAGGGCGAGGTGGCGACGCGGCTTGGCCTCCCGGGCATTCCGCGCGAGGCGGAGACCATCATGCTCGAGCGCGATCTGCGCCTCGCCGAGCTGACCGGCGGCCGCTATCACGCCGGCCAGATCTCCTGCCGTGCGTCGCTTGACATCATCCGCGCTGCCAAGGAGCGCAGCCTGCCAGTGACCTGCGGAGTCTCGATCAATCATCTCACCTTGAACGAGAACGACATCGGTCCCTACCGGACATTCTTCAAGATGCGCCCCCCGCTCCGCTCCGAGGACGACCGTGCCGCCATGGTCGAGGGTATCGCCAGCGGCGATATCGATGTGATCGTATCGGCACACGATCCTCAGGACGCCGACGGCAAGCGCCGCCCCTTCGCCGAAGCGGCCGACGGCGCCATTGGTGTCGAGACGCTGCTCCCCGCTGCACTCCGTCTCTATCACGACGGAAGCGTCGATCTTTCCACCTTGCTTCGCGCCTTGACCGCGAACCCGGCACACCTGCTCGGACTTCCGAGCGGCCGCCTCGCCAAGGGAGCCCCGGCCGACCTCGTCCTCATCGATCTCGACACGTCCTTCGTGGTGAATCCCGAGCTTTTGCGCACGCGGTCGAAGAACACGCCCTTCGACGAGGCGCGGCTGCAAGGCCGGGCGCTGATGACGCTCGTTGCCGGACGCGCGGTCTACAACTACGGTGAGCGCGGCAGTTAGTCTTTCTCGTTCCGGGGTCTCGCCGACAATGCTCGCGGCCGATTGGAGCCTCTACGACCTCCTCGCGCTGATCATAGGCTACCTGCTCGGCTCGATTCCCTTCGGCCTCATCCTCACCAAGCTCGCCGGCCACGGCGATGTACGGGACATTGGGTCTGGCAATATCGGCGCTACCAACGTACTTCGCACAGGGAACAAGCCACTCGCGGCACTCACCCTCATCCTCGATGCTCTGAAGGGCACCGCCGCTGCGCTCATCGGCGTGCGCTTCGGGCCTGATGCAGCGATCCTTGGCGGGCTTGGCGCCTTCCTTGGACACCTGTTCCCTGTCTGGCTCGGTTTCCGCGGCGGCAAGGGCGTCGCGACCTTTATCGGCGTTCTACTCGGGCTGTATTGGCCGGGAGCGATCGTCTTCTGCGCGGTTTGGCTGCTGGTCGCGCTCATCACCCGCTACTCATCGCTCTCGGCGCTCGTGGCGAGCGCCGCAATCCCCTGCCTGCTCTTCTTCATGGGGCAAACGCGGATAGCGACGCTGTTCCTCGTCTTCACCCTGGTGCTCTATTGGCGCCACGCCAAAAATATCGGGCGCCTGCTGAGAGGCGAGGAGGAGCGCATCGGCACGAAAAAGATCTGATCAGGGCAGCAACATGCTCGCTGCCCGCTCCGCGATCGCGCTGAGCGACCGCCAGCGGCTGAGCTGGCTCAGACTGATCCGCAGCGAGAATGTCGGTCCGGCAACCTTCCGCGCCCTGGTCAATCAGTTCGGCGGCGCCGAGGCGGCGCTCGAAGCCCTGCCTGCCCTGTCGCGCCGCGGCGGGCGCCCCTCGATGCGCGTGTTCAGCGAGGCTGAAGCTGAGGCCGAGCTGAAGCTGCCGTTGGCGCCGGTGCCCGTCTCGTGATTAGGGGAGAAGGGCTATCCGCACGCGCTCGCCCATGTCGATGCGCCGCCGCCGCTGGTTTATGCCAAAGGCCGGCTCGAACTTGCCGACGGCCCGATCGTTGCCATGGTCGGCGTCCGTAACGGCTCCGCCGTCGGGCCGACATCGTCGAAGCTCTGGCACCAATTCTCGGGCGCCCGGTCGAACCGTTCGGCCCTGAGCTGTCAGCCCCTGAGAAGGGAGAACCGCCTGAGCCACCCAAAGCGAGCGGGGGCGATCATCGGCGCGCTTGGTCTGAGTCCTGTCGAGATCGACGAAGTCGCCCGCGTCTCCTATAGTTTCAACATCTTCAGATTGTGTTAAATTGTCTATACCTTCTAGAGTTGTCAATTTCGAGTCCGCACTCCCCATTCAGCGGAAATTGACACTCGTCGTGCAAGACACCATTTTCGCCTCAATGCGAGGGCAAGACGCGGCAAACCTCCCCCTCGAGCCGGGCGCCTCTAGTGCCGGCTATGGAACCACTTAATGAACA
>DATFVP010000120.1:0-9689 GCA_035260285.1 Methyloceanibacter sp. | reverse complement strand
GCCGTGAAAGGCCGAGAGCAAAATGACCAGAGCGAGCTTCGCGTGAAACCAGCCGTCGGCCGACCAATCGATCACTCCTGAGAAGGCGAGGATCAGGCCGAGGATCCAGCTTGCGATCATGGCGGGCGTGGTGATGTAGCCGAGCAATCTTCGTTCCATCACCTTGAAGGTCTCCGACTGCTCTGAGCCCTTGGCACTATCAGCGTGATAGACAAGAAGCCGCGGCAGATAGAGCAGCCCTGCCATCCAGGCAATGATCGCGATGACGTGGAAAGCCTTGATGTAGGAAAGCAGCATGGCGATTGCTAGGCCTTGCCCTTTACCAGCGCGACAAGCTTCGCGACATGATCAGGCGGCGTGTCGGGCAGAATGCCGTGGCCGAGATTGAACACGAACGGACCGCTGCTCAGGAGGTCGAGGATCGCCTTCACACGGCGCTCCAGGTGGATTCCGCCGGCAACAAGCAATAACGGATCGAGATTGCCCTGCACGGTCAGCCGGCTCTGCAAGATCTCGCACATGTAGGCGAGAGACATGCTGGTATCGCAGCCGATGGCGTCGATCTTGGTTTCCTGCGCGTAGCGTTCGGCAGAAGCGCCGCAGCCACGTGGGAAGCCGATGACAGGGACATCCGGATAGACCGCTTTGACTCCGGCGACGATGGCTCTGGTCGGATAGCTGCACCAGCGCGCGAACTCGTCGTTGGGCAGGCTGCCGGCCCAACTGTCGAAGATCTGGAGCACCCCCGCACCCGCCTTAACCTGGCCCAGCAAGTAGGCGATGGATGTCTCGACCAGAAGATCTATAAGGCTCTGGAAAGAGCCGGGATCGCGGTAGGCCCAGAGCCTCGCCTGCGCCTGGTCCTTGCTGCCGGCGCCTTCAACCATGTAGGTCGCCACGGTCCACGGCGCCCCGCAAAAACCGATCACCGGAATGCCGGATGGGAGCTCCGGGATCACACGGGACAAGGTCTCATAGACCGGGGCAAATCGGGCTTCGGCCTTCAGCCGGTCTAGCTTCGCGAGCTCCTTGCCGCTCGGCACCGGCTCGAGCTTCGGACCTTCCCCCTCGACGAACTCGACCTTCTGCCCAAGGGCATATGGCACCATCAAAATATCAGAAAAGACAATCGCCGCATCGAGATCGAACCGCCGCAAGGGCTGGAGCGTGACTTCGGCGGAAAGCTTCGGGTTGAGGCAAAGATCGAGAAAAGACCCGGCCTTGGCCCTCACCTCCCGATATTCGGGCAAATAGCGCCCGGCCTGGCGCATCAGCCAGATCGGCGGTGGATCGACCGCTAGGCCGCTCAGAGCTGAGACTAAGCGTCCTTTGGAAGGCTGCCTACGCAACATGGCTTTCTCTAAACACAAGCAGAGAGTCTTAAACTAGATTTCTGTTTCTTCTATTAGCCCGTGAGTAGCGGACATTCAGCGCTGTCACCAGTCTATCGACAGAGAATGAGTGGCTGCTTCACATACGTTTGCAGTCCGCAAGCTCGCCCTGTGGGCAAAGGCTCGAGAAATCGTCCTTAGAAGGCGTGAACACCGGGATTCTGGGCAGGTGGGCTGGCTGTGCAGGAATTTCGGATAGACAGTGGGGAGTGACCTCGTCCGCTTGGGGAGGAGGAGAGGTATTGTGCCGTTCGGTCTCGCGGGCGTCATTGTTCTCGACATGAGCGAATCTGTGAAGAAGTCATGCACCTTGTTCGGCTTGGCCCAGGATAGAGGAGGGGCGCTCCCGCGGTTGCTCCGTTAATCATTCACAGTTATCCAGAGGCATCGCCATGGATGCTCCCCGCACTTTCCACCTGCATATGATCTCCGACGCGACCGGCGAGACGCTGGTGGCGATCGCCAAGGCGGTGCGGGTGCAATATGCGCAAGCCCGTGCCATCGAGCATATTCACCCGCTGGTACGCAGCAAACGCGAGCTCGAGAGGGTGCTCAAGGATGTCGAAGCCAATCCGGGCATGGTGCTCTACACCATCGTCAATCAAGAGCTTGCCGAGCACCTCGAGCAGACCTGCAAGAAGCTGAACGTTCCTTGCGTCCCGGTGCTGAAAAGCATCCTGCAAGTGTTCGAATCCTATCTCGGCACCCCGTCGACGCCGACGGTCGCCGGCCAGCACGTGCTCGATGCCGACTATTTCCGGCGCATCGAGGCGCTCAATTTCACCATGTTGCATGATGACGGCCATTTGCCTGAGAATCTCGACGATGCCGACATTCTGCTCATCGGCATCAGCCGCACGTCCAAGACGCCGACCAGCATCTATCTCGCAAATCGCGGCTACAAGACCGCCAATGTGCCTCTGATCCCTGGGGTACCGCTGCCGCCAAAGCTCGAGGCGCGCACCAATGCTTTTGTCGTCGGCCTCGTGGCAAGCGCTGAGCGCATCTCGCAAGTCCGACAGAACCGCGTGCTTGAACATGCTGCCTCGCATCTCGACGCCTATGTCGATCGTGAGGCGATTGCCGCCGAAATCGCCGAGACACGGCAGCTCTGTGCGCGGCGCGGCTGGCCGGTCATCGACGTGACGCGCCGCTCCATCGAGGAAACCGCCGCAGCCATCCTGCGCCTCTATCACGACCGCGGCGCGCCGGTGCTCGATCCATGACGGACTTCGTCCGCATGTGTATTTCCGATGTCATGACTGAGTGACGCAGATGAATGAATTCCTGCAAGGCGGCAAGCCCCCGCTGATCCTCGCCTCGTGGAGCAAGGTGCGCGCGCGTCTGCTTGAAGCCGCAGGCCTTGCCTTCACCGTCCAACCTCCAGGTCTCGACGAGCACATCATGCGCCAGGCGATCGGCAGTACAGGAGCGTTGAGCCCGCAGGATATTGCCGAGGTACTCGCCCGCGCCAAGGCCCAGGCGGTCAGCGAGCTCGTGCCTCAAGCCTTCGTCATCGGTGCCGACCAGGTGCTTGCCTTTGGCGGCCGCATCCTGGCCAAGCCGGACAGTATGGAAGCGGCGCGGAAAGAGCTGCTCGATCTCTCAGGCAAGAGCCACACTTTGTACAGCGCTGTCGCACTCGCGACCAAGGGGGCCACCGTCTGGGCGCACAGCGAGAGTTCGACGCTGGTGATGCACAAGCTCTCCCCGCAATTCATCGGCCGCTATCTCGCCGCGGCCGGTGAGCAGGTTCTCAGCTCGGTGGGCGCCTACCAGCTCGAGGGCCTCGGAATTCAGCTGTTCGAAAAGATCGACGGCGACTATTTCTCCATTCTTGGCCTTCCGCTGTTGCCGCTGCTCGATGCGCTCCGGCGCGAAGGAGCCATCGAAGGTTGAAGGAGCGCCAGGTGAAACGCGCCTGCGTCATCGGCTGGCCGGTTGCCCATTCGCGCTCGCCGGTCATTCACCGCTACTGGCTGAAGCTTTATGGGCTCGATGGCGCCTATGAGATGGAAGCGGTGCGGCCTGAGGAGATCGGCGGTTTTCTGAAGGGGCTCGACAAGCGGGGCTATGCCGGCGCCAATGTGACGCTGCCGCATAAGGAGGCTGCTCTCGCCGCAGCGGACCGCCCGGATGAAGCGGCAACAGCGATCGGTGCGGCGAACACGCTCTGGCTCGACGCCGACGGCCTGCTTCATGCGACCAACACCGACGCCTATGGCTTCATGACGCATCTCACAACCGAGGCGCCGGATTGGAACAAGGGCAAGCGGCCGGTGACAGTGCTTGGCGCCGGCGGCGCGGCGCGCTCCATCCTGCATGGGTTGCTCGCAGGGGGAGCCTCGCAGATCCTACTCGCCAACCGAACCGAGGCCCGGGCAGAGGCCTTGGCGCAAGGTTTCGGGTCCCGCGTCTCGGTGGTTCGCTGGGAGGATCGGAATAGCGCGCTTGCCGGCTGCGGGCTCCTGGTCAACGCCACGAGCCTCGGCATGACGGGAAAGCCGCCGCTCGACCTCGACCTTTCCGCGCTCCCGGCTGACGCGACCGTCGCCGACATCGTCTATAGCCCGCTTGAAACGCCGCTTCTCGCGGCGGCAAAGGCCAGGGGGAACCGCATTGTCGACGGGCTTGGCATGCTGCTGCACCAGGCGGTGCCAGGCTTCGAGCGCTGGTTTGGGGTGCGCCCCGCAGTGACGCCAGAGCTCCGCGCTTATGTCGCCGCCCATCTCGGGGCGTCGTGATGCTGGTCATCGGACTGACCGGCTCGATCGGCATGGGCAAGTCGGCCGCGGCCGCGCACTTCCGCGCGCGCGGCGTGCCCGTCTGCGACGCCGATGCCGAAGTTCACCGGCTCTATGACGGGAAAGCGGTGCAGGCAATCGAAGCCGCCTTTCCATCAGCAGTGCGGGGCGGCAAGGTCAACCGGGCGGCGCTTGCGAAGGAGGTTGCGGGTTCGCCACAGAAGCTGAAGCAGCTCGAAGCCATCGTTCATCCCATGGTGGTGAAGGCCGAAATCGACTTTCTGCGCGACCAGGAGAAACGCGGCGCGGCGCTGGCCGTGCTCGAGATCCCACTGCTGTTCGAGACCGACGCCCATTTGCGCATCGACGTCACGGTTGTGGTCAGCGCGCCGGAAGATGTGCAAAGGGCGCGTGTGCTTGAGCGCCCGGGCATGAGCCCCTCGAAGCTCGAAGCGTTGCTCAAGCGGCAACTTTCCGACGCCGAAAAGCGTGCCCGCGCCGACTTCGTTGTGGACTCAGGGCGATCGCTTGCAGACATGGAGCGGCAGATCGATAAGATTCTTGATTCGCTCCGGGGCCGCGAAGGCCGCGTCATGGAGCGGCTGCGCAACCTCTAAAAACCAAGGAACGAACCTCCTTGCGCGAGATCGTGCTCGATACCGAAACCACGGGGCTCGATCCGGCGTCAGGCCACCGCATCGTCGAGATCGGCTGCGTTGAGCTGATCAACTGCATCCCGACCGGAAAAGTCTGGCATTGCCACCTCAATCCCGAGCGCGATATGCCGCAAGCGGCTTACGAGGTGCACGGGCTCTCCATCGAGTTCCTGTCAACCAAGCCGCGCTTTCATGAGCGGGCCGACGATCTCCTCGGCTTCATCGAAGGCGCCATGCTGGTCATGCACAACGCGTGCTTCGACTTCGCCTTCCTCAATGCCGAGCTCGAACGGCTCGCCCGCCCGCTGCTGCGCTGGGACCGGGTGGTGGATACGCTAGCGCTCGCGCGGCGCAAGCTCCCTGGCTTCCCTTGCAGCCTAGATGCCTTGTGCAAGCGCTATGGCGTCGATCTCTCAGAGCGTGAGAAGCACAGCGCGCTGCTCGATTGCCGCCTGCTGGCGTCCGTCTATGTGGAGCTGGTTGGCGGTTATCAGGCGCGTCTAGAATTTGCCGCGAACGGCGGTTCTGCCGCGCTGCTCGAGACGGTCGTCTCTGGGGCAAGGGCGAGGCCAATTGCTCTTCCTCCGCGCCTCACCCCTGAAGAGCGGCTAGCGCATGACGCTTTTGTCGCGAGCCTCGGCGATGACGCCTTGTGGCGGCCGGTGCTGTTCGCGCTTGCCGGCTAGTTGCTCGCCTGGCCTTGCCCGCGGGCAAGGTTCTGCGAATAAAGCCTGCCGAAATCGATGGGGTCGAGCATCAGCGGCGGATAGCCGCCGTCGCGCGTAATGTCGGCGAGCACGCGGCGCGTGAATGGAAAGAGAAGTGCCGGGCAATCGACGAACAGGACCGGCTGCAACAGGTTCTGGGGCACGTTGCGCAGGCGAAAAAGCCCGGCATAGAACAGCTCGACATTGTAGATGACGCCAACGTCGCTTTTGGCGTGGACGTCGATATTCAGCACCACCTCGTAGGTCTCCGCCGACTGGCTCGCCACGTTGACATTGACCGTGACCTGCAACTGCGGATTTGGCGGAGGGTTTTGCAGCGTTTTCGGCGCGTTCGGGCTCTCGAAGGAGAGGTCCTTGATATATTGGCCGAGCACGTTGAGCTGGGCGCCGACGCCTGGCGCAGCGCCTTCAGGGGCCGAGGCCGCGGGGGGCGCCTTTTCGCGTGCGGGCTTACCGTCGCCTCCTGGCATGCCGTCGCCGTTGCGCTTGCCTGATTGTTCAGGGCCTTCAGTCTTCTTGGCCATAAGGCTTAGGTCCGGCTTGGAGGAAGGGTCTGCTGGCTAGCATGGCATGTCTGGTCCTGCAATCTTGCCGCATGGGGGCCACTTCCTCCCGAATTTCGCACTCGCCTTTTTTGGGGGTTGGCTAAGGTGCCGCCAATGCCTTAAGTTGAGCTTTGCGCGACATGGGTGAGGTGGTTGAGTCCCACAACGCCTGAGGCTCCCGCTAGCAAATCTCCAGGTGCGAACCAATATGAGCCTGGAGAGTTCCGCAATTATCGCGGCTCTATCCATCAACGCGGGTGGCGGCAAGGATGAGTGAAGCCTTCGATATCTATACTCTGCTGTTTCTGGTGCTGGCGGTGGTGATCTTCATCCGGCTGCGCAATGTGCTTGGCCGGCGCACCGGCAATGAGCGCCAGCCCTTCGATCCTTATACGACGCCGGATCAGAAGCGGCCGCAAGCGCCGAAGACCAACGAGCCTGTGGTGGCCCTGCCGCGCGGCCGCTCGGCTCCTCTACCCGGGGCCAGCGGACCGTCGGTTGAGGATATCGAGGCTCGGCTCGGCAGCCACGCGCCGAAGGACAGCCCCTTGGCCCGCTCGCTCACCCAGCTGATGCGCGCCGATCCCTCCTTCGACCCCGGCCATTTCCTCGACGGCGCCAAGACCGCCTACGAGATGATTGTCATGTCGTTCGCCGAGGGCGACGAAGCCTCGCTGAAGCAGCTTTTGAGCACCGAAGTATTCGAGGGCTTCGAAAGTGCCATGCGCGAGCGCGAGACGCGCGGCGAGAAGGTCGAGTCGAACCTAGTCGGCATCAACAAGGCCGACATTATCGAATCCGACGTCAAGAACCGCACCGCCTACGTCACCGTCAAATTCGTGAGCGAGCTCATCTCGGTGACGCGCGACGCCGAAGGCGAGGTGGTGGAAGGCGACCCGAAGAAGGTGCGCGAGGTTACCGACATCTGGACCTTCGCGCGCGACATCAGCTCAAAGAACCCGAACTGGAAGCTTGTCGCGACTGAATCGGCGAACTGAACCCTACCCAGGCGCTGCCTCGCTCTACGGCGCCATCGCCGCCGCATTGCTGCTTGCCGCAATCGCTGTCACCATCGCGGTTTATCTGCTGCTGCGGGAAACACGCGTGGAAGAGACTGGCATCAGTTTCCAGCCGGTGACCTTTGCCGACATCGGGGGCTGGCAGGACGACGACCAGGCTGCTGCCTTTCAGGCCTTGCTCAGGTCGTGCGGAAGGATCAAGCGCGATAGTGCTTCAGCCGAGGCTTGCGCCGTAGCGCGGGATCTCGCCGCGCATGGGCAAGTGTCGCGCGACGCCGCGCGGACCTTCTTTGAGACGCACTACACGCCCAACAAGATCGTCGGCGCGCCGAACAAGGGCCTCGTCACCGGCTACTACGAGCCGGAGATCGACGGCGCGCGCGAGAAGAGCGATAAGTTCCCTGCAGCGGCTTATGGGCGCCCCGACGATCTCGTTTCGGTAAGGCCGGACGAGACGCGCGCGAGCGACTCAGCCACCGGTATTCTGACCGCGATGCGCAAGACCGACGACGGGCTCGTTCCCTTCTACACGCGTGAGGAGATCGACAAGGGCGCGCTCGCCGGCAAGGGGCTCGAGCTCGTCTATCTCGACCCGGTCGAGCTGTTCTTCATGCAGGTGCAGGGCTCTGGCCGCGTGCGGCTTCCCGACGGCACGCATGTCAGGCTCGGCTATGCTACCAAGAACGGTCATCCCTATACGTCGATCGGCAAGAAGCTGCTCGAGCTTGGCGAGGACAAGCCGAAGTCGATGACGATGCAAGGGATCAAGGATTGGCTACGCGCCGACAAGGAGCGCGGCAACAGGATGATGTGGGAGAACAAGTCCTACGTGTTCTTCCGCCTGCTCGATGGCAAAGAGGGAGAGGACGGGCCGATCGGCGCGCAAGGCGTGTCGCTAACGCCCGGCCGCAGCCTCGCCGTCGATCCGTCGTATCACGCGCTCGGCCTCCCGGTATTCGTCGAGGCGCCTGAGTTGAAAGGCGACGGCGCTCCGTTCCGCCGCTTGATGATCGCGCAGGACGTTGGCTCCGCCATCAAGGGAGTTGAGCGTGGCGACATCTATTGGGGCTCCGGCGACGACGCAGGCGCCATCGCCGGCAAGACTTTGGCACCTGCGGAGTTCATCGTGCTCCTGCCGAATGCGGCGCCTGGGGTGTGAGGATGGGGAAGCGCGGGCAGGACGACAATAACGACGCCGCGCTGTGGGAGAAGGTGGTCGAGAAGACCGCGCCGCTGAAGGGTCGCGCAAGACCGTCGGGCAAACCTGCGCCGCCGCCACCCAAGGCAAAGCCGGCGGCGATGCGGTCGCAAGCTCCGCGTCAGTTCGCGCCAAGCCCCGCGCAAAAGCCAAGTCATGTTGCGCGTGCCGCGCCGCTCGACCGGCAGACCTCACGACAGCTGGACAAAGGCCGGCTCGAGGTCGAAGCAAGATTAGACTTGCATGGCATGCGCCAGCGGGACGCCCATGTGCAGCTCCGCCGCTTCCTCAAGACCGCGCAGGCGCGGGGCTTGCGCCATGTGCTGGTGATCACGGGGAAGGGCGCCGATCAGGCCGCAAGCCGAAGCTTCTACGAGGAAGACGAACGCGGGGTGCTGCGCAACGCCGTGCCGCATTGGCTCTCAGAGCCAGACTTCGCCAGCCTAGTTGTGAGCTTCTCACCTGCGCCCCGCCGCCTCGGCGGCGAAGGCGCGCTTTATGTGCGGGTACGCAGACCCCGGACGAATCAAAAGTGACCGCACCTGTTGAAAAACCCCAGACTGCCGAGATCACCTGCGTGAATAAGAGGGATCGCCACAATCCCCACGAGCGCATCAGCACGTAGGTGGGCGTGGCTGGAAACTCACTCAAGAAGATGCCATCGGCAAGATCGAGCGCCGTGAGTGGAACTTTTACGTTGCGCTTCCAGGGACCAACAAGACTGTCTGGGTGGAAGTTGGCGTTAGCCGTTTTGGGAATAAGTATCTTCGTGCTCAGGGCGACAACGACGAAACACAACAATCTCTTGAGCTTGCCTGAGTGCTCGTAAAGGCACGGCAAAAAGGTAGCCCAGCGCTGTGCTGGGCTACTTCCGGGCCTACAAGATAAACTTCGACAGGTCGGCGTTCTTGGCGAGGTCGCCGACATGGCCGCGCACGAAGGCGCCATCGACAACGATCTTCTCGCCCTGCTTGTCGGCGGCGTCGAAGGAGATGTCGTCGAGAATGCGCTCCATCACCGTGGAGAGGCGCCGCGCGCCGATATTCTCGACATTGGTGTTCACCTCGACGGCGATGTCGGCTATGGCGTCGATGGCGTCTGGCGTGAATTCAAGATCGACGCCTTCGGTCTTCATCAGCGCGATGTATTGCCTGATCAGGCAGGCCTTTGGCTCGGTCAGGATGCGGCGGAAATCGTCGCGAACAAGCGCGCGAAGCTCGACGCGGATCGGCAGCCGCCCCTGCAGCTCGGGCAAAAGGTCCGAGGGTTTGGCGGTGTGAAACGCGCCTGAGGCGATGAACAGCACATGATCGGTCTTCACCGGCCCGTATTTGGTGCCGACCGTGGTGCCTTCGATCAGAGGCAGGAGATCGCGCTGCACGCCTTCCCGGCTGACATCGGCACCGCC
>DATFVP010000119.1:0-8024 GCA_035260285.1 Methyloceanibacter sp. | reverse complement strand
TGGTCTTTATTCCTCGGGCCAAAGGCCCCGTCGTCTCCCCAGCCGGTTTGAGAGCAATCGCGGTCCCCGCCGGTCGGCACCGTATTTACGGAAGCGGGCTACCAAGTCAAGTGAGCAGAAGGCCTTGACAAAAATCCTGCTGAGGAGCCAGCCGCTTCGTTGCGGGCGGGATAGAGTCAGAGTCCGATTACAGGCGAATGAAAGGCCATTGAGATGAGAATCACAGAGCCGCTGGGTTGGGTCCTGGGCTTGGACACCCCACCTTTTCGTCACCCCGCCCAAGGCGCCAAAAGGCGCTAAAGGATATCGACAAGCGTGCCCATCTCTTCCTTCACCCATGGTGCCGTCGACGCCTTGCGAAATATCGGCGACGTCGCGTCAGACTTGGTCGAGCCGACGGTCAGGCTCGGCGTCACCGGCCTCGCCCGCTCCGGCAAGACCGTGTTCATCACCGCGCTCGTGCACAATCTCATGGCTGGCGCCCGCATGCCGTTCTTCGATGCCGTTGCCCACGGGCGCGTCCTCCGCGCCTACCTCGAGCCGCAGCCGGACGACCAGGTGCCGCGCTTCGACTATGAGCGGCATATGGCCGATCTGACGGCGAGCCCGCCGCGCTGGCCGGAAAGCACCCGACGCATCAGTCAGCTCAGGCTTGCCGTCGAATACGAGCCGCAGAGCTTCTGGAAGCGACGGCTTGGCTATAACCGGCTAAACATCGACATCGTCGACTATCCGGGAGAGTGGCTGCTCGATCTGCCGCTCTTGCGGCTCGACTACCGGCAATGGTCGCACCAAGCGCTCGAGCAGAGCCGCTCGGCGAGTCGGAGAGCGATCGCCAGGTCTGCACTCGCCGAGATCGATCCAGCAGCGCCTGCCGACGAGGTGGTGGCGCAGAGGCTTGCCGATCTGTTCAAGGCTTATTTGCGCGAGACGCGCGCCGACAATGAGGCCCTCTCGACCCTGCCGCCTGGCCGCTTTCTCATGCCCGGCGATCTCGAAGGCTCTCCCGCTCTCACCTTCGCTCCGCTCGACGCGCCGGGGCGCGAGAGCTTTCCGCGCGGCTCGCTCTTCGCCATGATGGAGCGGCGCTACGAGGCCTACAAGACGCATGTGGTGAGGCCGTTCTTCCGCCATCATTTCGCGCGGCTCGACCGCCAGATGGTGCTGATCGACGTGCTTGCCGCGCTGAACGGCGGCAAGCCAGCGGTTGCCGATCTCGAACGCTCGATGACCGAGATTCTCGAATGCTTCAGGACTGGATCGAACAGCTTGTGGTCGAGCCTGTTCGCGCCGCGCATCGACCGCATCGTGGTTACAGCGACCAAGGCCGACCATCTGCATCACACAAGTCACGACCGGCTCGAGGCGATCCTCGCTTTGCTCACCGAAGACGCCATGGGGCGGGCAAGATATGCCGGCGCCGAGGTGAAGGCGCTCGCGCTTGCCTCAATCCGGGCGACGAAGGAAGGCATGGCGAAGCGGAATGGCCAGGCGCTTCCCTGCATCGTTGGCTATCCGCTGCCGGGGGAAACCATCGGTCGGCGGCACTTCGACGGCAATGAAGCCTTCGCCATCTTCCCCGGCGATTTGCCCGCCAATCCCGAGACCGCTCTCCGCCATCCGCATGCGCAACCAGAGGACGTGCGCTTCGTGCGTTTCCGGCCGCCTGATCCTGTGCCGCTTCCTGGTGGCGGCTTTGCTCCCTTTCCCAATATCCGCCTTGACCGCGCGCTGCAGGCGCTAATCGGAGACCGCCTCACATGACCAAGCCACGCAAGCCGGCATCCTTCAGGCTGGAGGAGATCGAAGTCGTCGATACGCCACTGCCACCGCCGGCTGTTGCCACCGACATGGCGCAACTGCCAGCGACCGTGCGCGGGTTGCCGGCGCTCGAACGCGGCTGGCGCTGGGGCAGCCTTCTGTTTGCCGCGGTCGGCGGGCTCGTTGTGCTCGCGTCGGTCGTCTGGCTGCACGACCTCGTGCGCGAGATGGTGGTGCGTCAGGATTGGATCGGCTGGACCACTATCGGGCTCCTCGGCCTCGCTGTCCTCGCGCTACTGATGATCATCCTGCGCGAGGCTGCTGGGCTTGCCAGGCTTGGACGGCTCGGTCGACTTCGCCACGAGGCCGACGCCGCCGCACTCGAAGGCGACAAGGGGCTCGCGCTCGACGTGGTGAGCCGGCTGAAGCGCCTCTATCACGGGCGCAAGGACCTCGCCTGGGGGCTGTCGCGGCTCGCAGAGCACGAAGGCGACATTATGGACGCCGCCGAGCTGCTGCGGCTCTCCGAGCGCACCCTCGTCGCGCCGCTTGATCCGACGGCGCGCAGTACGGTTGCGGCCTCGGCCAAGCGGGTCTCGGTGGTGACCGCAGTGAGCCCTGGGGCGCTGATCGACATGCTGTTCGTGGCTTCCGAAAATTTGCGCATGCTGCGCCGGCTCGCCACGCTCTACGGCGCGCGCCCCGGCACGCTCTCGCTGCTCAAGCTCGCCCGCATGGTCGTCACCCATATCGTGCTGACCGGAGGCATTGCACTTGGCGACGACGTGATCCAACAGCTCGTCGGGCACGGACTCACGGCGAAGCTCTCGGCGCGTCTCGGCGAAGGGCTGTTCAATGGCGCGCTCACCACGCGCATCGGGCTCGCGGCAATCGATGTCTGCCGGCCACTCCCCTACATCGAGGTGCAGCGGCCGCGGTTTCGCGAGCTTGTGGCTGAAGTTGCCGGACTTCGCTAACGGGCGAATGGAGCGTTGCGCGCGCGCTACAGGCCCAGTGGATAGTGGGGATAAGCGATTTGCTCCCCCTCGCGCCGAGCGCGCCCTCATGTAGGATGACAACTGTGAGCGGACGGTTTGTCGAAGGTGCTGACGGGATCATCCGAAGGTATCTGAGGAGCAATCCAAAAGGTGTCTGAGGAGGACTCCGAGGGCACTGGAGATGATCCGGAAACTCATGTGGGCTAGGCAAGCCCAAGGTCGCCCACAGCCATGGGCGGCTGAAGGCGGAGGGGTTAGCAAGCGCAGAGTGCCACGGCCTGTCGGCTTTGCCGCAATGCCGTGAGGTAGAGTCGATGGGGCTCTTTGCGCAGCACGCTCAACCGCCGAACCCCGGTTCCAATCTGGCCAAGATTGGGATCGCGTCGCAGCCACGCGACGTTAAATAACGGGCCTAGGCCGGGGTCACGCCGCCGCTTTGTGGGAAACCATGAAGCCGAGCGCGTGGTCCAGAGACCGAAAGGTCTCGCGGCGCCGAGATGATCGTCCCGAACGGGCGTGAGGCTCGACATCGCACAGGGAGGCGGGGCTTCGGCTCCGCCTTTCCTTTTTGCGCATCCCTTTCTTGAGTGAATTCGTCCTCTTAGCGCACACGCCAGGGTCCGCTAAGATGCCGCCGCCATGATCTCGTCAGTGGGTGGGAAGCGTAGAATGTTGGGCTGGTCGGGCGTTCGGTTCCCTCTGGTCGTGTTGGCCGTTGCGAGCATCACCCTTCTCATCAGCTGCTCGACGGTCGAACGCCTCGGCGGCACGAAGAAGGAGGGCGTCAGCACCGACAGCGCAGCCCGCTATGTGACTCCCGAGGACCCCATGGCGCGGCCCATTCAGGTGGCATGGACCTCGGCCAGGGCAAGCAATTGCGGGTTCATGTTCGATCCGGTGAAGCTCAAGGACGACTTCATGCGGAACGAGAGCCGAACGGTCACCGACCCCTATCAGCTCCAGAGGATTTCCCAGGCCTATGACTACACCCTCGAGTCGGTGGCAGACACGATCAAGTCCGATCCCAAATACTGCACCAGGGAGCGCACCGACGCGATTCGCGCCGATCTCAGGCGCTATCTTGCCGGAGACTACTCGCCGACGGCGAAGCTCGCGCGCTAGTACGCGCTCGGCGCCGATTGCGCCTTTGCCGGTGCGTCGTGCATCGTGGCAACAGGTCCGGTCACGCTGCAGGCTCTGAGAACAAGCGGCCAGCTATAGCCGCCGACCAGCACGGCGAGCGCGATGCCGATGCCAACGACTGCGATCCCGATCTTGGCGAGCCCGTTGCCGCGCTTGCGCTTGGGCCGTGGCGGCAGCACAGGCGCGGCGAGGATCTCGATCAGCTCACCGGCGAGTATCGCCTCAAAGGCTGATTCGAACCTGCCATGCGCGTCCTTCAACGCCTCGACGCGGCGGGCAACCACATCGTCATGCTCGAGCACCTTTTCGACGGAGCGCGTCTGCTCGCGCACGAGCTGGCCGTCGACATAAGCCACGAGCAGTTCGTCACTGAGCTCGGTCATGGTCGTATTCCTGTGGCCTCTGCCGAATAGAGAGTCTCGATGGTGGTGCTCGCTTTCTTCCTCGCCGGCGAGCCTGAGCTCAAGCGATCGGCGAGGCTTGCACTCGCCCTGATCAGGCGCGCCTGAATCGTGTCGGCATCAGAATCGAGGACCTTGGCGGCCCCCACGTAGTCAAAGCCCTCGCCATAGACGAGGAGCAGCGTGCTTCGCTGCTGCGGCGGCAACTGTCCGAGAAACGTCGCAGTGAAGGCATCGAGATCGGCGCCTCGATCCTTGGGAAAGAGCCGGTCGAAATCCTCATCGCTTGATTTGGCCTGGCGCAACGGGTCGGCGTGGTCGCGCAGCTCGCCGAGCCACACCCGATAAATCTCGGTGAAGGCAAAGCGGTCGAGCGGGGTGCCGCGCTGATAACGGTGATGCTCGGCAAGCATGAGGTGCAGCGCCCGGCGAAGGAGGGCCTTGCCTTCCCTCTTCTCGCCAACCAGCACGTCGGCAAAACGCTTGAGCCTCGGCAGCATGGCGATGAGCTCATGCCGCATGGATTGGCGATGGATGCTTGCCTGCACGCGTGGTTCCCCCCGCCGCTTCCCTGAGTGCTGGCACTTGGCGCGTGAAGGCCTCTCTCCACGCGAATCAGTAGGATATCACATCGTCGATTCGACGCCTGCAGCGTTAATTTGCGGGCAAAAAGCGCTTGCGTCGAAGGTGAGGCTGCCTATTGTTTGCGCAAGTAAGGAGCAAGACTTGCGCATGTCAGTCGTGCCCCACGATGCCAACCAACCGGAGTCGGGACCTGAAGAGAATGCTCAACCCTCACCGAGCGTTCAGGAGCCCGGCAACCCCGGATTCTACCCGCGGCGTCCGGACGTAGGCGCGGCGCCTGCGAGCAAGGACGCAGCCGCGAACACCGCCGAGCTTGAAGCGGTGCGGAGCAAAGTCGCCGAACGCATTGCCGGTCTAGCCGACACGACGGCGGGTCTCACCAAGCAGGCCACCTCGTCGGCGATGTCCGCAGGCAAGGTCGGCATCGCCAAGGCGTCGAAGATCGGGCGCGAAACTGTCATTCCCAAGGTGCGGGAGCGCACGCGTCCGGACAGGCTCAAGAAGGACTATCGCGACTTCCTGCTTTGGCTGCATGCCAACGTGCTCGACAGCGCGATAGAGCGCCTGTTCTTTGTTCCCACCAAAGGACATGTGCCGCTCGCAGGTCTCACGGTGCGCGGCAACAACCGGGCAAGCGGCCACGACTACAAGCCCACGCCCTCTTTTGTCTTCAAATGGGCGCTTGCCGCGGTCGCCGAGGAAGACATCGCCCGCATGAGCTTCGTCGACTATGGCGCGGGCAAGGGGCGGGTCATGCTGCTCGCGTCGCAATATCCCTTCAACGCAGTCGGCGGCATCGAGTTCGCCGAGGAACTGCACGACAACGCCACGATGAACATCGCGCAGTTTCCGCGGAGCCAGATGAAATGCCGCAACGTCGAGTGCGTGCTCGACGACGTGGTCAATATCACGCCGGTAGACGGTGCGGCGGTGCACTATTTTTTCAACCCTTTCGGGCCTGAGATCTTCGCCGAGGTGCTAAAGGGGATCGTGGCCTCTTATCACGCACGGCCGCGGCGCCTCTATGTGATCCTGATCGACATGGCTGCCGCCGAGCTCATGCATAAGACCGGCGTGTTCCAGGAGATGAGGCTCCCTCCGGCCGAGCGTATGCAGGCTCAGACGCTGAGCCCTTACACGATCGCCGTCTACCGCTCGCTCGCGTAGTCACAAGCGAAGACGTTCATGCCCCGGCCATGACGATTTAAAGAGTTGCCGTGGATGACTACTTCACGCCGAGCTTCTTTTGCAGGCTCGACGACGACGTCGTGTATTGGAAGATCAACTTCTTGTCGGGATAGACGTATTTATGGGCTTGTTGCGCCATGAGCGCCGCCTCGTGGAAGCCCGACAGGATGAGCTTGAGCTTGCCTGGATAGGTGTTGATGTCGCCGATGGCGAAGATGCCCTTCTCGTTCGTCTCGAATTTCTCGGTGTCGACCGGGACGAGGTTCTCGTTCAGCTCGAGGCCCCAATCGGCCACCGGGCCGAGCTTCATGGTGAGCCCGAAGAACGGCATCATGATCTCGGCCGGCTGCTCGAAGGTGGCGCCGTCGGGACCCTTTACCGCGACCGAGCTGAGCTGGCCGTCCTCGCCGTGCAATTCCGTCACCTGACCGAGCTTGAAACTAATGTCGCCGCTGTCGACGAGCGCCAGCATCTTCTGCACCGAGGCCGGCGCCGCCCTAAACTCTGCGCGGCGATGCAGCAACGTGATCGACTTTGCCACCGGCTGCAGGTTCAAGGTCCAATCGAGCGCCGAATCGCCGCCGCCGACGATGAGCACGTCCCGGCCGCGCAAGCTCTCCATCTTGCGAACCGAGTAGAATACCGACTTACCTTCGTATTCCTCGATCCTTGGAAGCGGCGGACGCTTCGGCGTGAAGGAGCCGCCGCCGGCCGCGATCACCACCACCTTTGCCTCGATGACGGTGCCGGCATCGGTGGTGACGCGAAAGCCGCCGTCGGGTCGCTCCAGGGTTTCCACCCTCTGATTGAAATGGAACTCGGCGCCGAAGGGCTTGATCTGATCCATGAGCTTGTCGGTCAGCTCCTGACCGGTGACCACGGTGAGTCCAGGAATGTCGTAGATCGGCTTCTCAGGGTAGAGCTCAGTGCATTGCCCGCCAGGTCGGTCGAGAATGTCGATGACGTGGGCTTTGATGTCGACGAGGCCGAGCTCGAACACGGCGAACAGGCCGACCGGCCCTGCCCCTATGATGATGGCATCGGTTTTGATCACAGGCTCGGTCATGGTCAACTAGATCTGCTTCTCGGGGATGCGCACCACGAGGCCATCGAGCGCGTCGGTGACTTTGATCTGGCAGCTCAACCGGCTTTCGCTCCGCACATCGAAGGCGAAGTCGAGCATGTCCTCCTCCATTTGCTCAGGATTCCCGGTCGCCTCGCGCCAGGCCTCGTCAACATAGACGTGGCAGGTGGCGCAGGCGCAAGCGCCGCCGCATTCGGCGGCGATGCCGGGCACCGAGTTCTTGACCGCCGCCTCCATCACCGTCATCCCAGGCTCGGCTTCGACGACGCGCTCGGTGCCGTCGTGCAAAATATACGTAATTCTTGCCATGGCATTGGCGCGACTTGCATCTCTTCAGTCTTGGGAGACGAGCGGCGGCAGACAGTCCCCCGCGCCCGTAGCTGCCGGCGCGGACGGGACGAGTCCCCGCACGTGGCGGGTTTCCTATAGGGCAATTGAAACCGAGACTCCAGCGCCTTCCGGCCGCAGAGATTTGGGAATTGCCGGGCTGCCCCGCGCTCACAGGCAACGTGCTCGCGGCAGCCTGCTGATGCGACGTGGCTCGCTCGCCCAATTTCGAAGTCTATTCTCCGATCGTCTTCCACCAATTCTGGGAAGCAACGTCTTCGGCCATTTTGGCTCACGGGTTACTGTCGCGTTTTTGCAACCAATGGCCGGAAAAGTACCCTGCAAACGAACAAAAATAGACAGAATTCGCCAATAAAAACAAGAACTTGTCGTGCGTAAAGCATAGTTGCGGATTAAACTTTTTTTAGCCCTAAAAATTCGTTAACGATAGAAGAGCGGGGGAAAATGCGTCTCGGGGCCACTTTCGGTGTAAATTCAATCCGAAAGGCTGCGCTTACCGCAACGACGCCCGCGCCG
>DATFVP010000118.1:0-2541 GCA_035260285.1 Methyloceanibacter sp. | reverse complement strand
CGGACCTGACCGGGCTCAACGACATCACCTTTCAAGGTCTCGGCGAGGGCGACGACAAGAACGCGATCCGCGCCGGCCTCGGCACCCCCTCCCCCGACCGCATCCTCAAAGTGGCACAGGCGCTGCGGCTCGGCTTCGACGGGGAACAGATCTACGAGGCGTGCAGGATCGACCCTTGGTTCATCCGCCAGATCAAGGACATCGTCGACATGGAGGCGCGCGTGCACGAGCACGGCCTGCCGCCAAGCGCCGCCCAATTCCGCATGCTCAAGGCCATGGGCTTCTCCGACGAACGGTTGGCGACGCTTGCCGGGCTTGAGCCGAGCGAGGTTGCAGCCAAGCGCCGGGCGCTCGACATCCACCCTGTCTACAAGCGCATCGACACCTGCGCTGCAGAGTTCGCCTCGCCAACCGCCTATATGTACTCGACCTACGAATCAGGGTTCGCCGGACCGCCGCAATGCGAGGCGCGGCCGTCAGCGGCCGAGAAAATCATCATCCTCGGCGGTGGCCCGAACCGCATCGGCCAGGGCATCGAGTTCGACTATTGCTGCTGCCACGCCGCCTTTTCGCTATCGGCGGCCGGCTACGAGACCATCATGGCCAATTGCAATCCGGAGACGGTGTCGACCGATTACGACACCTCGGACCGCCTCTATTTCGAGCCGCTCACCGAGGAAGACGTGCTTGAGATCGTGCGCAAAGAGGAGACCCACGGAAGCGTCAAGGGTGTGATCGTGCAGTTCGGCGGCCAGACTCCGCTGAAGCTTGCCCAGGCGCTCGAGGCGGCAAAGGTGCCGATCCTCGGCACTTCGCCGGACGCCATCGACCTTGCGGAAGACCGCGACAGGTTCAAGGCGCTGATCGACCGCTTGGGCCTACGCCAGCCGAAAAGCGGCATCGCCCGCTCGCCCGCTGAGGCTGTCACCATCGCCGGAACACTCGGCTTCCCGCTCGTCATCCGCCCGTCTTATGTGCTCGGCGGCAGGGCGATGGAGATAGTGCACGACGATGCGCAGCTTGCCCGCTACATCTCTGAAGCCGTGGTGGTCTCAGGCAAGAGCCCGGTGCTGCTCGACACCTATCTCCGCGACGCCATCGAAGTCGATGTCGACGCCATCGCCGACGGCAAGGACGTGTTCGTCTGCGGCGTGATGGAGCATATCGAGGAGGCTGGCGTACATTCCGGAGACTCGGCCTGCTCGCTGCCGCCGCACTCGCTGAAGCCGTCTATCGTGGTCGAGCTCGAACGGCAGACCATCGAGCTTGCATGCGCGCTCGATGTGGTGGGGCTGATGAATGTGCAGTTCGCCATTCAGAACGACGAGATCTATGTGCTCGAGGTGAATCCGCGGGCGTCGCGCACGGTGCCCTTCGTCGCCAAGGTGATTGGGCTTCCCATCGCCGGCATCGCCGCCCAGGTGATGGCGGGAAAGAGGCTCGCCTCCTTCGGGCTCAAGCGCCCGCGCCTCGACCATATTGCGGTGAAGGAGGCGGTGTTCCCCTTTGCCCGCTTCCCAGGCGTCGATACCGTGCTCGGTCCCGAGATGCGCTCGACTGGCGAGGTCATGGGCATCGACCGCGACTACGCTATCGCCTTTGCCAAAAGCCAGCTCGGCGGCGGCTCCAAGCTGCCGCTCACCGGCACGGTGTTCGTGTCGGTGAAGGACTCGGACAAGGACAAGATCGTGCCGCCTATCCGCGAGCTTGCCGCCATGGGCTTCCGCATTATCGCCACCCGTGGCACCAAGCGTCACCTCGACGCTCACGGCATCGAGTGCGAAAAGGTTAACAAAGTCTTGGAGGGGCGGCCGCATGTCGTCGACTCCATCACCAACGGCGAGGTCGACATCGTGTTCAACACCACGGAAGGGGCCAAGGCGCTCGCCGATTCCTTCTCGATCAGACGCTCGGCCTTGCTCTACCACATCCCCTATTATACAACCGTGGCTGGCGCCCTTGCCGTGACCGAGGCGATTAAGGCCCTGCGGGCCGGCAACCTCACCGTAGCGCCCCTGCAAAGCTATGCGGGCCTGAAATCGGCTTAACCGCTCGCTTAGCAGGCCCTATACCCGAATCTTGACTTAGACTGGGCAATTCTTGGACAGTATCCGGCTGGGCCCAGAGGAGCTTTGAACTGATGATGGACAAGGTGCCGATGACCGCGGAGGGCTATGCTGCGCTCGAGGCTGAGATCAAGCATCTCAAGACCGTCGAGCGCCCGCGTATCATCAAGCTCATCGCCGACGCGCGCACCCACGGGGACCTTTCCGAGAACGCCGAATATCACGCCGCCAAGGAGCAGCAAGGCATCACCGAGGCGCGCATGGCCGACCTCGAGGACAAGCTGTCCAGGGCAGACATTATCGACGTCTCCAAGCTCAAGGGCGACCAGGTGATGTTCGGGGCGACCGTCACCCTGCTCGACGAGGATACTGACGACAAGGTGAAGTACCGGGTGGTGGGCGAGATCGAGGCCGACGTGAAAAAGGGCAAGATCTCGATCACCTCTCCGCTCGCTCGCGCCCTCCTCGGCAAGCG
>DATFVP010000117.1:0-2655 GCA_035260285.1 Methyloceanibacter sp. | reverse complement strand
GTGCCACGCGCGGATCGCTTGCCGTTGAAGGCTTCGCCGGCCTCGCCACGCTGCATCGCCCCAACAGCCTTGGCCAGCATCTCGTGGTCAATGGCAGGCCGGTGCGCGACAAGCTGCTCGCCGGCGCCGTGCGCGGCGGTTACGGCGACCTCGTGCCCAACGGGCGGCACCCCATGCTTGCGCTCTTCCTCACCCTTCCCCCCGACGAGGTCGACGTGAATGTGCATCCGGCCAAGACCGAGCTCAGATTCCGCGATGCACAAGCGGTGCGCGCCCTGATCGTCACCGCGCTTCATGAGGCCCTTGGCAGCGCCCAGCACCGCGCCACGGCGAGCCTTTCGCAGGAGGCGCTTGCCCGCATGACCCGGCCGGCTGGCACCCACACGCCCGACCGTCAGGCCTTTGGTTTCTTCGACCGTGCCCAGGCGCCGCTCGCGCCAATCTCCACGCCAAGCGCCGTCACCCATGTGGGCGCCGACGACGACAGCGCCGTGGCCTTTCCGCTCGGCGCCGCGCGGGCGCAGGTGCACGACACCTTCATCATCGCCGAGACGGAAAATTCGCTCGTCATCGTCGATCAGCACGCTGCGCACGAGCGGCTGGTCTATGAGCGCCTGAAGAAGGCCTTCGCCAATGGCGGCCTCTCGCGCCAGATGCTGCTCATCCCCGAAGTAGTCGAGCTCGACGCTGAAGCCGCCGAGCGGCTCGCCGGTGCGGCAGCTGACCTCGAGCGGCTCGGGCTCGTGGTCGAGGCCTTCGGCCAATCGGCGGTCGTCGTGCGCGAGGTTCCCGCTCTGCTCGGCCAGGGCAACATCAAGGGCTTGATGCGTGATCTTGCCGACGAGCTTGCGGGGGGCGAGGGCAGCCTCGTCGTCGCCGAGCGCCTCGACCATGTCCTGTCGACCATGGCCTGCCACGGCAGCGTGCGCGCCGGCCGCAGGCTCAATGCCGCTGAGATGAACGCTCTGTTGCGCGACATGGAGGAGACGCCGTTCTCGGGCCAGTGCAATCACGGCCGGCCCACTTACGTCGAGCTCAAGCTCGCAGACATCGAGAAGCTGTTCCAGCGCCGCTAGCCAGAGCGCCGCCTATTTGAAGCTGCGCAGCACCGCGCCATGCAGGAAGGCGCTGTCGGCGTTGGCCACGTCGCCGGTGGCCTCGCCGAGATTGAGATGGGCGATCAGGATCAGATGGCCGCTGCCCGTCTCCACCAAAGTGTAGTGGACCTCGACCGACTTGCCCGTAGAGCGGCAGGAGGTGTACAGGCGCTTCACGCTCACCGACGGTGCAGGCTCGGTGATTTTCTTGCCTGAAGCGAAGGTGCCTTTGCAATTTTTGGCATCGTCCACCATCACCTCGTTCGCCGCCTCCTCGAGATCGGCAGCGCCCATATCCTTGTAGCCGACCAGCGCCGCGACGATGCCGTTCGCGTATTTCCACACTACGTCGAAACTCGGCATCGGGGTTTCTTGCGGATCTTCCATCTCGTAATTGGTGATGCCGGCTGAGGCGAGCAGGTCGGAGGCGAACGCCGCCGCCTCGCTTGGGGTAAAGAGCTGGTTGCCGTTGTCTTCGCTGTCCTTCGGGGCTTTGGCCTCGATGCTTCCTGCTTTCTCGGCCGCCAGGTTCTCGCTCACGCAATTGGCCAAAGCCGCGATCGCGTCGCGCGTGCCGGAAAGCTTGAATCTCACTTCGCCGGCCGGAGTAATGACAGCGAGCGTATGGCGGTGGCGCATGGCTTCCACCACCGGATCGGCATTTTCGAGCGGTACCAGAATGCCGTGCACATCGACCACCTTGGCGACGCTGTGAATTGGCGAGAGCATGTCGACCGCGAGCGTCACCGCCTCCTCGCTTCCAACCTGAAGCTTCCATTTGTTGTTGGCGAGCACCAGCCCCCAGCCGAAATCACGGCTGATGATGAAGGCGAGCGTGATGCCGTTGGCATAGTCCGCGGTCATGGTGCAGTCGCGGAAGGTGCCGTCTTCGTCGTGATTGGCTTGTCCTTCCCAGCCGCCCGAGGTGAAAGCGCCGGCCGGTGCGACGAAAGCGATCATCGCGGCGAGGAGAGAGGCAAAGCCCAGGACTTTGAACGGCTTCATGGCACCCCGCCCTCGAAACAACTTGTCATTCAACCACATCTGCCCGCATCGGGCCACCGCGCGGGGTCGAACCGAGGGCTGGAAAAGCTCGCATCACGACAATTTTAGTCTCTCCGTAGATACGCGCGTCGAGCTCTTGAAACGCCTCCGGGATCACGATTTCGGCATCGGCGCGGTCTTCTAAAACCGCGATAGCGCCGTCCTTGATCCATCCTCCGGCAGCTGCGGATTGAAGCGCGTCTGTGCCCAGGCCCTTGCCGTAAGGCGGATCGAGAAAAATAAGGTCGAAGCTCTGCATGGTGCCGGCCTCGCCGAGCCTGGTTGCATCGCGCCGCCAGATTTTGGTGACGCCGGTGAGCGACAGCGCCTCGACATTGCGGCGGATGGAAGCGCGCGCGTCCGCGCTCTCCTCCACGAACAGGCAAAAGCGCGCGCCGCGCGACATCGCCTCGAGCCCCAGCGCACCGGAGCCCGCAAACAGATCGAGCACGCGTGCGCCGGCAAAATCGAATTGCGGCGCGCCGTGCTCGAGCACGTTGAACAGCGCCTGGCG
>DATFVP010000116.1:0-2405 GCA_035260285.1 Methyloceanibacter sp. | reverse complement strand
AATCTATCAGATTGCGCAAGCGTCACTTAGATTCCAATGATCGCAAGAAAGCAGAGCGGGCAAAAGTGGCAATGGAGCTTGCCTAAGCCTCATTGGTCAGACTGCAACTCTTCCTATATTGAAGTTCATCTTCCAAGTCATCATCGTATTGATCTTCGTCCGTGTCTGAAATTATTTGCGCTTAGTATCGGCCAATAAACACACACGACTTGGAGGATCATGATGAAAACTTTTGCCATCGCCCTCGTGCTCGCCTTCGGCTGCCGCCCTTGCCGAGGATGACGACGACACGGTGCCCGCGGCCGACATGGCCAAGGTGACGGCCGCTCTCGCCGATCTCGGCTGCAAGGACCCCAAGGGGGTCAAGGAGGAGCAAGAAGGCCTCAACGAGATCGACGATGCCAAGTGCAAGATGGGCACCATGGACATCAAGCTCGACAAGGACTTCAAGGTCATTCTCATCTCGCGCTATTTGGCAGCCACTCCTCGCGCGACAACACAGGCTTCGCACCGCCGCCACCTGAGTGGACCTACCAACGGCGGGCCGCATCCCCGGCCCGTCTTTTTCTTTGCCTCTCCCATCTCGTGCCGACCGCTGCGCGAGCGGCGTCAAGCGCTCAATTGTAAGCCATTGCGCATTCTCCCCTGCACATCGGCTCGTGTCTACGCTACGCTTAATGCATGGAGACCGACGTAGTGCATATCAGGCCGGCAAGACCGAGGGATGCGTCTGCCTTGGTCGAGGTCTATGCCGAAGCTTGGCGCGGCGCTTATCGCGGCATCATCCCGCATCTCTCACTTGAGCGCATGATCGCCCGCAGAGGCGAGCGCTGGTGGATGGCAGCGCTTGCCGAGCGCCGTCCGCTGCTCGTGCTCGATTTCGATGGTTCCGCGTCCGGCTACGTCACCTATGGCCGCTGCCGCTCGGGACGCGCGCCGTTTCAGGGGGAGATCTTCGAGCTCTACCTCCACCCCGTCTATCAGGGCCTCGGTCTCGGCGAGAAGCTGTTCGAGCGCGCGCGCCAGCGGCTGTTCGATCTTCGCCTCAGGGGGTTGATGGTCTGGGCGCTGACTGACAATGACAGCGCCTGCGCCTTTTATCTCAGCCTCGGCGGCAAGCCGGTGGCGGAAGGCGCCGAGCGGTTCGGCGACATCTCGTTGCGCAAGGTGGCGTTCGCCTGGAGCTGAGCCTAGTCGGCGTTCAGGCCTTCGCGGACGGTCGTGAGAACAGCCGCAACCTCGCGCCGCACATCCATCTCCTGGTCCTCCAAACGCATCTTGTAGGCGAGCACGGTCCACCACAGCGCCGTCATGATCGCTGCGAGCGCAAGCGCGCCGAAGGCGAGCGGCAGGACGAAGGTCTCGACGATCGTCACCGCATAATTCGGATGGCGCAGGTAGCGATGAGGCCCGCGTGCAACCACCGGCGCTCCAGGCAGCGTAAAGATGCGGTGACTCCAGAAGCGCCCGAGCGTAAAGATCACCCAATAACGCACGAGCTGGAGCGCGAGATAGTAGACGATGAGTGGCCAGAGAATTGCCGCATCGGCCGAAACGAGGAAGAACAGCGACGCGATCCACGCAAGATGCGTCGCTGCCACCACAGGATAAAAGCCGCGCCCAACCTCGTGCGCGCTAAGGGCGATCAGCGCCCTGGTGTTGCGCGCCGAGTAGAGCTCTTCCAGGCCGCTCTGAGCGAGCAGCAGAACCGCCGCAATCTGCGGGCCGCCGATGAGGTCGAGAATCGCCACGCGCAACTCAGAGCTCGACCGCGAGGAAATAGGCCGAGAATCCGGGTCCGAAGGCAGCCATCAGATGCGGGCCGCTTGCGCCTGCCTTGAGCGCCTGGTCGAGGGTGAAGAGAGCGGTTGGCGAGGACATGTTGCCGAAGTCGCGTAAGACCGCCCACGAATAGGCGAGATCGTCGCGCCTGAGCTTGAGCAGGCTCTGCACCGTCTTGAGCACCTTGGCGCCGCCGGGATGGAACAGAAAGCCGTTGAACTCGCCGAGGCTCATGCCGCTCGCGTCGAGAAACGCCTGCACGGCGGGCTCGAGATGGTGGCGCAGGAGAAGCGGCGCCAGCGGCACCGTCGCCGAACAGCGCCGCCGACACGCACATAGCCATGCTCGGATCGTTGACCCGAAGGCAGAGGCTGCAAAGATCGACGGTGAGGAACAGCACATGCGCCGCCGGCATGGCTTGAGCGTAGCGACCCGATCGCGCGAGCCCGGCAACGCCGCCGCCACAACCGAGCCCGAAGACCGGCAAACGCTCGACCGACGCCGGCAGATCGAGCCGGTTCATCAGCTTCGAATCAAGGCTCGGTATGGCAAGCCCGGTGATGGTGTTGACGACGATGGCGCCGATATCCTTGAGCTCGATGCCCGCGGCACGGACGGCACCG
>DATFVP010000115.1:0-3260 GCA_035260285.1 Methyloceanibacter sp. | reverse complement strand
CCCAATTCTGCTGCTTTGCGCTATCCCCGGCGCCAGCCGATAAACGTCCTGATTGCGCAGCCAGCCTAAAAATAGAAGGGCGATTGAGCGTCACCTGAACGTCCCGAGAGGCACGCCGCCCTACGATCGAGGTTCCGAGATGTCGCTCGTGTTGCCGTCTGCAACCGGCCAGCGCTCTTAACGCCAATGGCCGAGAACATTCCAATTCGCTGACCTCGAACCTAGCCCGAACCTCGTAATTTTCCAAGTCCAATTTTTTGTATGCGGCCTCCCGCTCTTACGGAGCCTTAACCCTCGACCGCGCTCCGACCACCCGAGGCCGCCCGCCAAGATCACGCCAGTGGTGCTCCTGCTCCCCCACGTCAAGGCCGGCTTCGGCAAGGAGGCGCCAGACCGCCTCGGCCTGGTCTGCGCCGATCTCGAACAGGGCGAAACCGCCAGGACGCAGGGCTTTGCGGAGCCCGGGCACGATGCGGCGGTAGGCAGAAAGCCCGTCAGGACCTCCGTCGAGCGCGGGCCTCGGATCGTGACCGCGCACCTCCGGGGAGAGCCCGGCCATGTCCGTAGCCGACAGATAGGGTGGGTTGGCCACCACCACGTCGAAACTGGCTTCGACGGCGTCGAGCCAGTCAGAAGCGAGGAAGGCCGCACGGTCCCCGACACCAAGAATCTGGGCGTTGGCCCGCGCTAACTCAAGGGCGGGCAGGCTGGCATCGAGGCCGACGCCGTTCGCCTGCGGCAGCTCTGCCAACAGAGTGATGAGGATGCAGCCGCTCCCGGTGCCGAGGTCGAGGATGCTGAGCGGCGCCTCGCGGTCCACCATGCCGAGCGCCGCCTCGACCAGCGTCTCGGTATCCGCCCGCGGGTCGAGCGTGCTCGCATCGATAAGGAAGCTGCGGCCATAGAACTCGCGGACACCGATGATGCGCGACACCGGCTCGCCGGCAAGGCGCCGTTCGACATATGTGCCGAACTGCGCCGCGGCAGCGGGCGCGAGCGCATCGTTGAACGCCGCGACATAGGCCTCGTGGCTCAAGCCGGTGGCGTGACAAAGCAAGAGCCGCGCATCGAGCTCCGGCGCGGCGATCCTTGCCTCGCGCAAAAGCCGCGCCGCGGCGGTATGCGTCTGACGGAGGCTGAGGCGCGAGGTGATGAGCTTACCCATGGCCTTCTTCCTGGCACGCGGCGAGCAGGCTCGCCTGATGCTCGGTGATTAGAGCGTCGATGATCTCGTCGAGGCCCCGCCCCTCCAGCACGAGGTCGAGGCTGTGCAGGGTGAGCCCGATGCGGTGATCGGTGACGCGCCCTTGCGGAAAATTGTAGGTGCGTATGCGCTGGGAGCGATCGCCTGTGCCGATCTGGCTGCGTCGGGTCTGCGACCGTTCGGCATCGAGCTTTGCCCGCTCAAGATCGTAGAGCCTCGCGCGCAGCACCTTTATCGCCTTGGCCTTGTTCTTGTGCTGCGACTTCTCGTCCTGCTGGCTGACCACGAGGCCCGACGGCAGATGGGTGATGCGCACCGCGCTGTCGGTGGTGTTGACCGACTGGCCCCCAGGCCCGCTCGCCCGGAACACGTCGATGCGCAAATCCTTCTCGTCGATCTTGATATCGACTTCTTCCGCCTCGGGCAGCACGGCGACCGTCGCGGCCGAAGTATGGATGCGCCCTTGCGCCTCGGTCTCTGGCACGCGCTGCACGCGGTGCACGCCGGATTCGAATTTCAGCCGGGCGAACACACCCCTGCCGGTGATGTTGGCGATGATTTCCTTGTAGCCGCCGGTCGACGACTCGCTTGCCGAGATGATGTTGACCTTCCAGCCATGGGCGTCGGCATAGCGCTGATACATGCGGAAGAGGTCGGCCGCGAAAAGCGCAGCCTCCTCGCCGCCGGTCCCGGCGCGCACCTCGAGGATGGCGCTTTTCTCGTCGGCGGAGTCTTTTGGCAGCAATTGCACCTTAAGGTGACGTTCGAGCTCCTCGATCTTGGTATCGAGCGGTCCGGTCTCCTCCTCGGCAAGAGCCGCCACGTCAGCCTCAGAGGCAGGATCGTCGATCAGATGCTGAAGACCCTCACGCTCGCGAAGCGCCGAGCGGAGCGCGTTGATCGTCGCCACGATGGGGTCGAGTTCGGCAAACTCGCGGGAGAGCCGAACATAGGTCTCCTGATCGGCGCCTGAGGCGAGCGTGCCCTGCACCGTCTCCCATCGGGAGACAAGCCTGTCGAGCTTCTCGGCTGGAATCGTCGTCATGTCCGAAGATAAAGCTCGGGCGGTCTAGTTAGGAGGGGCCGGGCAGGCGGTCTGCCTTCCGGCTCCGCGGGTCGTTCGGATCGGCGGTGGGTGGCGCGTTCTTGTTGGATGTTTTGGCGCCTGGCTGCCCAGGGCCGGAGCCGAGCAGGCCACCAGGCTTGGCAAGCCACAGCCACAATCCAGCGGCGATCCCCAGGATGACAAGGGCAGCCACGCCCCACTTGATGAGGGCCTTCCACGGCCATCGCTTCTTCGCCGGTTTTTCTTCCAGAGTCGACGTCGGCAGCGGCATGGCCGGGCGGGGCTGTGGCTGCTGAGCCGGCGGCGGGACCCTGGCTTCGCGCTGCAGTCCGGGTGGCGTGCGGGATTGAGGCGGCTGCTGCGGCGCCACGCCGCGGGGAGGACCCGGCGGCGCTCCTCTTTGCTGCGGCGCCCATGGCGGAGGCTGGTGGTGATGCGGCAGAGGCGGCGGCTGCTGAGGCTGAGGCCGGAGTTGGGGGCTTTGAGCCTGGCGCGGCGCTGGCCCACGCCGATCCGGCGCCGCTTGCGACGGCCTTGCAGGGGCTGACGCAGGCTGCCGCGGCGGCATGGGAATGGACTCAGCGGCTTGAGGCTGGGCCTTGCCTGGCTGCCCCTGGAATTCGTGCTCGACGTGGTCAGGGGGCGCCATGAAGGGGACGTCGGGCATCGCCTTCGGCTCAAGCCCCACGACGCCCGCGTCGACCTGGGCATAGATGCGGCGCAGCAACGGCCGCACATCGAGGTTGAGCAGGGTGCCGTAGGTCGCTACCACGCGGTAGGTCTCGGGCCATGGGGGCAGGGCATAGAGGGCGCCCTGCTCCAGCGCCTGCACCACCTCGGTGCGCGTCGCAAGCTGGGCCGCGAGATCTGCTTCAGACAGTCCGCTCGCCGAGCGAAGATCCCTGAATAACTCCGCCACCTCAGCGTCATAGCCGGCTGGCATTTCCGTAATCCCGTGAATATGCAGGCGGCCTCCGGGTCCACCGTCCG
>DATFVP010000114.1:0-2635 GCA_035260285.1 Methyloceanibacter sp. | reverse complement strand
AGCCGAGATACCGGTCGAACAGCCGACCAAATTCGATCTTATCGTCAATCTAACGACCGCTCAGGCGCTCGGCATCACCCTCCCGGAAGTGCTCGCGCGCGCCAGCGCGGTGATCGAATGACGTGAAGGGAGGTTCAGAATGAAACTTCCCCGTCGGCAATTTCTGCATCTGGCGGCGGGCGCCGCCGCGCTGCCCGCCGTGTCGCGCATCACTTGGGCACAAGCCTATCCGTCGCGGCCAGTGCGCGTCATCGTTGGCTATCCCCCCGGCGGCACTGCCGACGTTGTCGCGCGCCTCGTCGGCCAACAGCTCTCGGAGCGCCTCGGCCAACCTTTCGTCGTCGAGAACCGACCGGGCGCCGGCACCAACATCGCTACCGAGGCGGTCGTGAAGTCGGCACCAGACGGGTACACACTCCTCGTGGTTGACGCGTCGCCTGCGATCAACACGACGCTCTACCACAACCTTAGTTTCTCTTTTTTCCGCGACATCGCGCCAGTTGCTTGCGTTATTAGCGTTCCGCTCTTCATGGTGGTCAATCCAGCGGTTCCAGCGAAAACGGTTCCCGAGTTCATTGCTTACGCCAAAGCCAATCCCCGCAAGGTCAACATGGCGTCAAATGGCAATGGGGGCCTCCTCCATCTGGCCGGCGAGCTATTCAAGATGATGACCAGCATCGACCTGGTACATGTCCCCTATCGCGGCGCTCAACCCGCGCTGACTGACGTCATAAGTGGTCAAGTGCAGGTGATGTTCGCCGCTTCGACCGTTGAGTACATCAAGAGCGGCAAAGTGCGCGCATTGGCGGTCACCACTCCGACGCGCTCGGAGGTGCTGCCGGATGTGCCACCCTTGAGCGAGTTTGTGCCGGGCTACGATGCGGCTGCATGGATAGGTGTCGGCGCACCCAAAAACACGCCGCCCGAGGTAATCGACAAACTCAACAAGGAGATTAACGCCGCGTTGGCGGACCCCAAATTGAAGATGCGGCTTGCCGACTTGGGCAGTACCGTCGCCGGCGGCTCGGCCGCGGATTACGGGAGGCGGCTTGAGGAGGAAGCTGAAAAATGGGGCAAGGTGATCCGGGCCGCCGACATCAAGCCGCAGGGATGAAGTCTCCGCTGAAGATCGGGAAGACTTTCCATAACGTTTCGTTCGGCGAATGTCGGATGCCCCTCCGCGCGGACTAGGTGATCGAATGCCAATGCTGTTTGCTGCGGTGCCTGAGTCTGGTTGTGGCGGCGCGGAACGGACATATCGAGGCAAGCTCACGCATGTCCGCGTGAGGGACGAAGCGGACTTGGCCTCAGTGACGGAGTGAGGTACCGGAGCAAATTGCTCCACGTGAGAGGCCTGATACATCGATGCAGCTCTCACGTTCATTGATCTTGGAAGTCCATCTTGTCCGCACGGAGGGCCAAAACATTTTGGCACAACTCGGCGGAGATCCCCGTCGCGATAGACAGTCGCTATAGAGAGGAAGCGACGGAGCGCGAAGATGCCTTTTTTGGCTGGAGACAACGGGCCGCCGAAACGCCGGTTTCCTGCTGCGCCACGTTGACGCGAATGCAAATGGACCGCGCAGATTGACAAGGTCTCCTGACGAGCGCACGCTCCGCATTGCCTTAGCTTCGTCTGTGGTCTGCACGGCCCGAACGCCCTGATGGGTGCTCAATTCGTCGAAGCGGCAATGTGGATCCTCCAGACTGAAGTCTCGATAGGGAGGGTTCGATGTTCAAAAAAGCATTTGGATTGGCTGCTGCCGCTTCGGCAGCAGCCACGATGGCGACTGGGGCCTGGGCTCAGACCGGCGACCTGCCAAAAGGGAAATCGGTCGAGGAGCTCGGCCGGGTAATGTTCCAAACCTCGTGCACGCCGCAGGCGCATGCGCAATTCGAGCGGGCGCTGGCCATGCTGCACTCGTTCTTCTTTCCCGAGACCATCAAGGCGTTCTCGGCAGTTGCCGAAACTGATCCCAACTGCGCCATTGCCTATTGGGGGATCGCCGTCAGCCAGCGCCCCAATCCGCTCGTCAGCCCGTTCGATGCCGCAACCCTCAAGCGCGGCCTCGAGGCGGTTCAGAAGGGCCAGACCATCGGCGCCAAGACCGAGCGTGAACGTGATTGGCTTGCGGCGATCGAAGAGTTCTACAAGGACTATGACAAGGTCGACCAGGACACGCGCGCCAAGAACTACGAGAAGGCAATGGAGGCGCTCGCCAAGAAGTACCCCGACGACGTCGAGGCGAAGATCTTCCACGCGCTCGCCTTGAATGAGACGTTCGACCACAAAACGATGAACAACCTAGTCAAGGCGATCGAAATCCTGGAGCCGATCGACAAGCAATATCCCGATCATCCCGGCGTCACGCACTATCTCATCCACAGTTACGACTTCCCGGCCTTGGCGGACCGTGGCGTGCCTGCTGCCAACAAGTATGCGAAGATCGCGCCAGCGGCGCCGCACGCCCAGCACATGCCCGCGCATATCTATTCGATGGTCGGCATGTGGGACGCCTCGATTGCGTCCAATCTGGCTTCGGTTGCGGTAGCCAAGGAATATACCGAGAAAAGCAAGCTCGACGGCGTGCTCGCCGGCGTTCCGCACGCATACGATTTCATGGAGTACGCCTAT
>DATFVP010000113.1:0-10912 GCA_035260285.1 Methyloceanibacter sp. | reverse complement strand
AATGGCGGTCGTCGGAACGATCATGCTGATTGCCCTACTGGTTAGGCCTGATCTCGACGTCAGCGTATTACGCGACCGCAACCCGCTCTACGTCAAGCTATCCGACGGCGGGGTGCGCAACGGCTACACCATCAAGCTTCTAAACAAGCTCTACGGTCCGCGGGAGCTCGGCCTCAGCATTGCCGGCTTGCCTGGGGCGAAGTTCAATGTGGTCGGGTTCGAGAAGCAGGCAAATCCGGTCGTGACCGTTCCCCCCGACGAGCTCAAATCGGTGCGCCTCTATGTGACCCTCGGCAAGCAAGCTGTGGCGGCGCTTGGCGGCGCTGCCAAGAATTTCGACATCGTGGTCACCGACGCGGCGGCCAGCGAGCAAACCGAGCACAGCGCGATCTTTCAGGGACCATAGCGATGAGCGATACGGCGTGGTTCGCTGATGGGCTCCGGGGCCGGCACGTCTTGCTCGGCCTTATCGCCTTTTTTGGCCTGATCTTTTTGGTGAATGGCATCTTCCTTTACTACGCCCTCACCACCTTCGGTGGGGGTGACACCAGCGATCCCTACCGCAAGGGTCTCAACTATAACCAGACGGTTGCGGAAGCCGCACGGGACGCCGAGTTGGGCTGGCAGGCGCAGCTGACCTACAGAGCTGCGTCCGGCCGTCTTTTGCTCTCGTTGACCGACAGGGGCGGGCAGGCAGTGTCGGGCCTACACCTCAACGGCACGATCGGCAGGCCCGCCACTGACCGCGAGGATCTCTCGGCGAACTTCAACGAGGCCAAGAGCGGCGCCTATGCCGCAATGGTGCGACTCGCTCCCGGACAATGGATCGTTCAGCTTCACTCAGATGAGCTGTCGCGCGCCGGCGATCCCGTCTTTCGCCTGAAGCAACGCGTTTTCGTTCCGGAAGCGCCATGACGATCCACACACTGCCTGCAAGTTCCGGCATTAAGGCTTTGGGCGAGTGCGAAGAAGAAGCGCCCACCTTCCTCACTCTTGCCGTCGAGAACATGCGCTGTGGTGGCTGCATCCGCTCGGTCGAGCGCGCCGCGATGAGCGTGGCCGGCGTCCGAAGTGCGCGGGCGAACCTTGCGGCAAAGCGGGTGAGCGTCGGGGTAGAGAACGACTTGGTCAGCGAGGCTGATGTGATAGCCGCGCTGAGCCACGCCGGTTTCGTCGCGGCACCTATGCAGAGCGTCGGTCAATACTCTGAAACTTCACGTGAGTCCGCCCTCCTTCGCCGCGTCGCGGTCTCGGGCTTCGCCGCCATGAACATCATGCTGCTATCCGTGTCGGTTTGGTCCGGACGCGCCGGCGACATGGATCAGAGCCTGGTGATGCTGTTCTGCTGGCTGTCGGCGCTGATTGCGCTGCCCACCGTGGTCTATGCAGGTCAGCCCTTCTATGCCTCGGCGCTCTCCGCCTTGAAGGGCCGGCGGCTCAACATGGATGTGCCGATCTCGCTCGCCATCATTCTCGCCACAGGCATGAGTCTCTACCAGACGGTTGTGGGCAGCGAGCAGGTCTATTTCGATGCGGCGGTCTCACTCCTCTTTTTCCTGCTGATTGGCCGCTACCTTGATGAGCATCTTCGCGTCCGCGCCCGCGGCGAGGCACAGAACCTTCTCAGCCTGCAAAGCGGAATCGCCTCGCTGATCGGGGAGGGCGGCAGCTTGCGGCCGGTTCCGGCGCATGCGCTCATGCCTGGCGACAAGGTGCTCATCGGCGCCGGCGAGCGGGCGCCGGCTGATGCTTTGGTACTGTCTGGGTCTGCAGACATCGATCAAAGCCTGATCACCGGCGAAACCATCCCTGTTGCGGTGGCTCCCGGAGCGCAGATTTATGCTGGCACGCTCAATCTCGGCAGTGCGCTGACGGTCCAGGTCACCGCCGCCGATAGTGCTACCCTTCTTGCCGAGATCGGACGGCTGATGGCTGCTGCCGAGCAAGGCAAAGCGCGCTATCGCCGCCTCGCCGATCGAGCCGCGCAGATCTATGCACCAGCGGTGCATGGGCTTGGGTTGGCGACCTTCCTCGGCTGGCTGATCGTGGGCGCGCCTTGGCAGACGGCGCTCACCTACGCCATCGCCGTGCTCATCATCACCTGTCCTTGCGCGCTCGCACTTGCCGTGCCTGCGGTGCAGATCGCAGCGGCGAGCCGCTTGTTCCGCAGGGGTATCGTGATCAAGGCGGCCGACGGGCTCGAGCGCGTGGCCGAAGCCGATATGGTGGTGTTCGACAAGACCGGCACGCTCACCCTTGGGTGCCCGCAGCTCGTCAATGATGCGGCAATCTCGGATGAGGTGCTCCGATCAGCGGCGGCGCTCGCCGCTTCAAGCAAGCATCCTTATGCGCAAGCCATCGTCGCAGCAGCGCGGAACCGCCAAATTGCCGTGGCAGCGCCGGATGGCGTCGAGGAGACACCGGGTCGAGGACTGGTGCGCATTTTGCCCTGCGGCGAAGAGCGGCTTGGGTCTGCGGAATGGTGCGGCATTGCCCCAGACCGCGGGGGGCCAAGCTTGGTATGGTACGCGCTTGATTGGCGGACACCGGTGCGCTTTTGCTTTGCCGACGCGCTGCGCAGCGATGCGACGGCCGTCCTTGAGGAATTGAAGCGGCGGGGCTTTTCCGTTGCGCTCCTTTCTGGAGACCGCAACAGCGCTGTCGAGCAGGCGGCGCGCGCAACCGGCATCACGACTTGGCAAAGCGAGCTCACGCCTGCGCGCAAGATCGATTGGCTGGCCGATTGCGCAAGAGAGGGCCGCAAAGTGCTGATGGTCGGCGACGGCCTTAACGATGCGCCGGCCCTTGCCGCGGCGCACGCGTCGCTGTCGCCGGCGAGCGCCGCAGATATCAGCCAGCGCGCCGCCGACTTCGTGTTCCAGGGGATGCGGCTTGCGCCGGTGCTGGAGGTGCTTTCCACGGCAAAGCGTGCGCGCAATCTTTCCCTCCAGAATTTCGGCGTCGCCTTTTGTTACAATATCGTGGCGGTGCCATTTGCCATGGCGGGTTGCGTGACACCGCTGATCGCAGCCATTGTGATGTCGACGTCATCGATCCTCGTCACGCTGAATGCGACGCGGCTTGCGGGAAGGGGTAAATAATGACCGCGCTCGCCTGGCTCATCCCGGCGGCGCTGTTTCTTGGGGGCCTTGGCCTGCTCGCCTTTCTGTGGGCGCTGCGCTCAGGCCAGTTTGAGGATCTCGAAGGCGCGGCCTACCGGGCGCTCGAGGACGATCCGCCGGAGGATAGCGCCGGCACGCAATCAAGCTCTCATCCGGAGTGATCGCCGCGACTCGATTTTCCCGATTTCGCTCTATAATCGAGCCGAGGATCGAGCATGAGTGCCGAAGCCACGACCCCGAACGTCGCCATCACCTATTGCCGGCTTTGCGGCTGGTTGCTCAGGGCGTCATGGATGTCGCAGGAGCTCTTGACGACTTTCGCCGAAGAGCTCGGCTCGGTGACGCTTATCCCTGACGACACCGGCGGCGTGTTCGAAATTCGCCTCAACGGCAAGCTTCTCTGGTCACGCAAGGAGCATGGGCGCTTTCCCGACATCAAGGAGTTGAAGCAGCTCGTCAGGGACCAGGTGGCGCCTGAGCGCGGGCTTGGCCATAGCGACGCTAAGCCGGCGCAGCCTTAAGCAGCCAACCCCTGGCAGAAGGGGTTTTGCTCCCCCACATGTCAGCTTAAGTCGCTGATGCCAGAAGGAAACCAAAGAGATGGCTGAGCCCGTCGTCGTTACCATTCCGCACAAGCTGACCAAGGATGAGGCTATCCGCCGCCTGAAGAAAGGGTTCGGCGACGTGCGCTCGGCTGTTGGCGAGAAGTTCGTGGTCTTGACCGACGATTGGGCGGGCGACCACCTCGACTTCCGCGCGAGCCTGCTCGGTCAAACCACCACCGGCACGGTCGATGTGGGCGACCACAGCGTACGGCTAGAGATCCAGCTCCCCTGGATGCTGGCCTTGCTCGCCAACAAGGCGAAGGCCATCGTGCAGAAGCAGGGTCAGCTCATGCTCGAGAAGCCGAGCAAGACAAAGACCACGACCTGAGCTAAGCCACAAACGCCGTCATGCCGGGCCTGGCATCCACGAATCTCCAACCGATACTGAAGAAGTGGATTGCAGGGACAAGCCCGGCCATGACGAGATTGAATCAGGAAATTTCGACGATTTCAGCTTCCGCGGCACCTGCCTCCACCACGTCGCCGATCTGCTTGCCCATGAGCGCCTGGGCCACTGGCGACACATAGGAGAGCGTGCCTGCGGAAGGGTCGGCTTCGTCCTCTCCGACGATCCGGTAGGTCTTGCGCCTTCCGTCCTCGCGCAGGATGGTGACTGTGGACCCGAAATGCACCTCCTTGGCATCTTTCGGCGGTTCCATGACCTGGGCGGTGGCCCGGCGGGAGGTCCAATAGCGCAAGTCCCGGTTGGTCTTGCCGAGCAGCGCCCGGTCGTTCGCCTCCTGCGCCGCGGTATGCTCGAGATGCAGCCGCGCGAGCTCGGCCTCGATCATCTCGAGCCCCTTCGGGGTCACGAGATTGTGGGGCGAAACGGGCCGATCCGGGAGATCGTCATAGACGTCGCCGGTTTCCGGCTCCTTGGTGAAAGCCTTGCTCATCCTACCAATATATCACGGCTGAACCCTAGATTGTGGCACGGGTTCCAGCCCAAGACGGCCATACATGCTAGGCAATTGATTTCTCCTTTAGCATAGCTCGCTGCCTTCGACTTCTGCTCGTGCTAAATTCTTGGCAAAGGCAGAATTTTGTCCACGGCCCGGTGGAGGGACCAGCTAACGCCAAAGGGGGAGGGCGTGATGATCGATTCGGGGAATACCGCCTGGTTGCTGACGGCCACGGCGCTCGTGCTCTTCATGACATTGCCCGGGCTCGCACTTTTTTATGGCGGGCTCGTTCGCGCCGAGAATCTGCTTTCGGTGCTGATGCAGTGCTTCGCCATCGCCTGCCTCGTCTCAGTGCTCTGGCTGCTTGGGGCATACAGCCTCTCCTTCAGCGGTACAGGGTCTTGGCTCGGCGATCTCAATAAAGCTTTGCTGCTTGGCGTCTCCCGCGACGCAGCCGATCCCAACACCAAGATCCCCGAGACCGTGTTCTTTATGTTCCAGATGACCTTCGCCATCATCACGCCGGCGCTCATCGTCGGGGCGTTCGCCGAGCGCATGCGGTTCGGCGCAGTGCTGCTGTTCACGGTGCTTTGGTTGTTCCTCGTCTATGTGCCTGTTGCTCATTGGGTTTGGGGCGGCGGCTGGCTCATGACCAGAGGGGTGTTGGATTTCGCTGGCGGTCTCGTGGTGCATCTGACCGCTGGCATCTCGGCACTGGTCCTGGCGATCATGATCGAACCTCGCACCGGGTTCCCCAATGACGTAAGGCCGCCGCATGCACCCTGGATGACCATGGCCGGTGCCTGCATGCTTTGGGTCGGATGGTTCGGCTTCAATGCCGGCAGCGCCTTGAAGGCCGGTGGTGACGCGGGCATGGCGATGACCGTGACGCATATCTCGGCAGCCACAGCGGCGCTCGTCTGGCTTGTTATCGAAAGCGTGAAATTCGGCAAGCCGAGCGTGGTCGGCATCGTCACCGGCGCCGTTGCCGGGCTTGCCACCATCACGCCTGCCTCCGGATTTGTCGGTCCGATCGGCGCCCTGATCATCGGGCTTGCCGGAGGCATGATCTGCTACGGAATGGTGATCTTGGTGAAGCAACGCCTTCGCATCGACGACTCGCTCGATGTGTTTGCGGTACATGGCGTCGGTGGGGCGATCGGCGTGCTGCTCACGGCAATTTTCGTCGATGCAACACTCGGCGGCGCAGGTCTCGCCGAGGGGCGCGGCATCGCGGATCAGTTCGGCATTCAGCTCACCGGAGTCATTGCCGTCTTGCTGTGGTCGCTACTACTGACTTTTGTGATTGCCAAGGGCGTTCAAGCCTTCACCGGCTTGCGAGTTGACAGTGACACCGAAGAGCAGGGACTTGATCTTCGCCTCCATGGTGAACGCGGTTACAACATGTGACGGCAACATTTCCGGCTGCAGTTTCACGCTTGTGCTACCACAAGCAAAACACCTTGACGAACGGCTTCATCCAGTTGACGTTTTCCGTCCCGCGAGGAGTTTAAGCTTTATCGGCAGGATGCGAGTGCTGGAACGCAATCGGAGAGCGATCGCATGAAGTACATTGTTGCAGTCATCCAGCCGCACCGTCTCGATATGGTGCGCGAGGCGCTCGCCGCCATCGGCGTGCAGGGCTTGACGGTGACCGAAGTGCGCGGATTCGGCCGGCAGAAGGGGCAGACCGAGGTCTATCGCGGGGCGGAATACACCGTGCAATATGTGCCGAAGGCAAAGCTCGAAATTGCCGTCGACGAGGGGCTTGCCGACCAGGTCGTTGAGACCATCAGCGAGGCGGCGCGGACCGGCCGTATCGGCGACGGCAAGATCTTCGTGCTCAACCTCGAAGGGGTCATGCGTGTGCGCACCGGGGAGATGGGGGCGGATGCGCTCTAGCTCCCGCGTGATGGACGAGCTGCGATTGTTATCGTGGGCAAGATCGCCCACGCCGAGTTCAGCCGGCTTTAGCTCCGCCTTACGGCATCGGCGGCGAAGCGAAGATCCTTGACTAGGCGATCGAATTCGCGCCGCTTGTCGCGGTCTTCGAGCAGGCGCAGCAGGTAGGACGGATGGACGGTGATCACCGCGCGTCGATGATCGGGAAGCTCAATCAGGCGGCCACGATTGGCATTGATGGTGAGCACCTTATGCATCACCGCCCGCGCCGCGGTCGCGCCCAAGGCCACCACGACGTTGGGCTGTACGATGGCGAGCTCGTTGTCGAGCCACCAGCGGCAGGAGTCGATCTCGCTCGGGTCTGGCTTCTTGTGGATGCGCCGCTTGCCGCGCGGCTCGTTCTTGAAGTGTTTCACCGCGTTGGTGATGTAGACCTCGCTGCGTTCGATGCCTGCGCTTTCGAGCGCCCTGTCGAGCACCTTGCCGGCAGGCCCGACAAAGGGGCGGCCGATCATATCCTCTTGATCGCCAGGCTGCTCGCCGACCAGCATGAGCGCGGCGTCGGCCGGCCCTTCGCCGAACACCGTCTGGGTCGCGTTCTTGTAGAGGGGACAGCGGGTGCAAGCGCTCGCCTCCTTGGCGAGTTCCTTTAGAGCGCGCTCGGGATCGTTGATGCGCTTCGCCTCGGCGAAGAGGGGGAATTCAGCGTCACGACGGTTGTGCGCCATTCGTTACGGCTCATGGATAGGACTTCTCTTGCAGGAACATTCTGCGCGGGCCAGCGTTCCGCGTCTGGCCGGCGCCATCCAATGACAATTCACCGGTAGCCTCGTTTCCCTCGCTTTTCTGTGCTTACAAGCTCGTTTGGCGCACCCCATATGAAGCCGGGGTGGGTTGGACCTGCTAGTATTGCGCTAGGACGTTAGAGCCATGCTGGACGACACGCCCAAAGGTCAGAGCACCGGTCTCGTCGTGGACACAGACGACCGGTTTGGGGCGGTCGCGCTGCCCCCCAGCACGGAGGTTGCTACGCCCAGGCCCAAGCGGACACGCCGCCCCCGGCGCGACAGGGTCGTCAAGGAAGGCGCGCTTGGCGCGCTGCTTAAGCCGATTGGCATCTCGCTCGCGCTCGTGCTTTCGGCCTACGCGCTCCTCTCGCTCGGCACCAGCTTTTGGCGTAGCTATCAGCGGCATCTCGATCACAGCCTGCCGATTCACGCCGACAACAGCGTGTTCGATATCTTGTTCGGCACTTCGGACCTGCCGTCGGATCCCGTCGACCTCGTGGTCAAGGACGTCGACGGTACCCTGCACAAAATGGTGGCGAGCAAGTCGGAGGCCGACAAGTTCGTCAACGACACGATCCTCATGCTCGACGACGAGCGGGCGCAGATCAAGAAGGCAGTTCATGACGACCTCGACCGCGCCTTTGCGCAGGCCTTCCAGGATCGCGAGCAGGCAGTCTCGAGCTACGCTGACTGGTTCTTCGAATGGAAGCGCTCCTATGTGGTGCTGAAGGAGTCGCTTACCTCGGCGGTCACCCGCTTCTTCGAGGCCGGCAAATATGAGTCACTGACCGAGGCTATCGAAGCCGACGTGAAGGACTATTTCCTCAGAAACTACAAGGAGCAGGTGCTGAAGCCCGAGGTCCGCGACCAGACCATCACCCAGGGCGTGGAGCAGGCAGCGCGCCATGCTCATGACAGTTATCGGCGGGTGATCGCCAATGGCGACATGCGCCTGCAGCTGTTCCTCGCCAAGCATACGAGCCATCTCGAAGATATCCCAGCCTCAACGCCGATGACCAAGGTCAAGCTCGATTGGGACGCACAGAAATGGAAGGCGCCGGTCTATCTCATGGAGGATCGCGCCTTTGACGGCGTAGCCGGTATCGGCGCTGCGGCGGCCGCCGGCACGGTCGGCGCGCTTGCGCTCGGGCCCGCGCTGAACGGGGTTCTCGCCCAAAGCTTCGGGCAGCTCTCGCGCCGTTTCGTCACGTCGCTCGGTACGCGGCTTGCTTTCGCCGAGCAGGGAGCGGTGGCAGGGACCGTGGTGCAGCCGATGGGCGGGCAGGTGATCGGAGCGGCCATCGGCATCGCCATTGGCGTGGTCGCGGACTATCTCAGCAACGCCGCCAATGAGGCGTTCAACCGCGACGAGTTCGTGGCGGCGAACAACCAGGCGCTCGACGCCACCATCGCCACCTGGAAAGCTACTCTTACTGCCAATATCGACACCGCCATCGACAAATGGTTCGACGACGCGCGCTCAAGCGTCGTGCTCAGCAAGAAGTAGCCGCACAGGCCGTTTTCCTAGGCAAATCAAGGCAGTTCCGAGGCCAGGCGCTGATTTCCGTGGCAATTCCCGTTTGCAGCGATATGCTTGGCATCAAGTGAGTGTTGAGGCAAGCGGGGATGGACGACACGGTCAAAAGTATTGCGCGGCCGGCGGCGACCAGATCGCTGCATGACGCGGTCCGCAAGGCTCGGGTCGAGGAAGCCTATCAGCTCGACGAAACCGCCGACCGGCATGACAGCGAGATCGCGCGGCTCGAACTGCTGAAGGCGGAGCTCGAGGCGGTGTTCGCCGAGGTTCCGGCCAACGACGACCGGTTTGCGCTCATGCTGGTGCCGAGCCGTCCGGCGCGGCTATGGATCGACCTCTTTACCTATGGCGCGATCGACGAGACGAGCGGCGCCTATCTCTTCATCCGCAACAGCGAAAGCGGGCGGCGGACGCTCTACACCACGAATTCAGTCAGCGAGATGGCCGACCGCATCACCCTCTACGTGGCGCGCGAGATCGTGCGCCGGGAGCGGGCGGAGGCGGCCCTGCTCGAGCCACTGACGCGCGAGGAGCAGCCTCAGGCCGCGCCGCGTCCGGCGCGCCTCGGCATAGGCGTCGTGGTCTCAGCCTTCATCATTGGCCTGTTGACCGGGGCCGCCGGCCTGTTCGCCGCGGCGTGGCTCGCCACCCCCTAAGACTTACGTCTCTCGCAAGAGCCGCCGCTCACATTCCCAGACATGAGCCGAGCCATCGGCGACGGCGCGCCCCACCATCTCACAGCGCCAGCCGTTCCCCACTCTTGCGATGCTGTATTCGTTGTAACGCGCGGCCGGGATTCGCCCGGATACGGCTTCCGAGGCCGAAGGAACGCCGACGACGATCGCAGGCCCAGTGACCGTGTCGAATTCGAATACTGTCTGCTCGTGATTGTGCCCGTGCAGCACGAGCTCGGCGCCAGTCTCCTTCAGGATGCCGATCGTTGCCTTGGCGTCGCGCAGGCCGCGCCCCCAGCTCGCTTGCCCCGGAAGCGGAGGGTGATGGATGAGCACCACGCGGAACAGCCCTGCGCGGCTCAACTCCTCAAGGGCAAGCTTCAGGAAAGCGCGTTGAGCCGAGCCGAGGCGGCCTGCGGCTATAAACGGCATGGTTGGGATAGCCGAGGATAGGGCGATGAGCGCCACGTCGCCAAAGCGGCGCACGAAGGGAAAAGCGATCGGCGGCGTGCGGATCAAAGCTTCGCCGGCCTCATTGGCCTCCATGAAGGGGCGCCAATGCCGGGTTCCTCGTTCGGGATGCAGCCGCACATAGGCATCGTGATTGCCGGGGATCGCGGTGACCCGGTCCGGGGGGCCGAGATGATGCAGCCATTCTGCGGCGAGGAGAAATTCCTCTGGCAGACCGAGATTGACGAGATCGCCAGTCACGGCGATGTGGTCTGGCTGCCGCTCGACGAGATCGCGGGTGAGCACGTCAAGGATATCGCGCCGATGCACGAGCTTCCGCCCGCGATGCCAGTTGACGTAGCCGAGCACGCGCTTGCCGAGGAGGTCACGCCGCCGCGCCCGCGGCATCGGGCTCAGATGAATGTCCGAGAGGTGAGCGAGGGTGAACAATGCCGGCAGACTACTTCCCGAATGGATAGAAACCTCAGATATAGAGACCAAAGAGCAGGAACAAGAACAGCATAATGATTTGTCCCAGCGTGATCTTCGTGCGCCACGCATAAGCAAAGGCGTTGCGGTTAAGCGCTACTTGCATCTTGGCTGTGCTCTGGTGGAATGCGAGGGCGCCTTCGGGTGCGGTGATGTGGATCTATTGCTAAGGAACCCGTGGCGCGGCTGTGGTGTTCTGAGACCAGTCGCACAGGGAGGCTGGGATGGATGACGAGCAAGCCAATTTCGCGCGAACGATGCTCGAGCCGATCGTGAAGGAGTTCGCGAAGGAAATCGCTTCGCAGCGGGCACGGGGAGCAACTGAAGCCGACATTCAATTAATGCTTGAAAGGGTCGAGCTCACTAACCAGCCTGTCATGGATCCGGATCTATTCCAGTTCGTCATGGCTATGTTCCGCGAGGCCGCACAAGCTGTTTGAGGC
>DATFVP010000112.1:0-5811 GCA_035260285.1 Methyloceanibacter sp. | reverse complement strand
GTCACGTCGATCCAGCGCTCGGGCTCCTCGTCGAACTCCTTCAACGCCTCGGAATGGATGGGATAAATGGTGATGCCCTGGCCGGGATTAAGGATGCCGACGATGCGGTCGCCGGGAACGGCGCAGTCCTCGGCGAAGCTCACCGGCAGATCGCCGCGCAAGCCCCTGATCGGGATGCTGTTTGCGCCGGCCGGGTGCTCGCGTTCGCTGCCGCCGCTCGAGCCCGGCCAACGGAATTTCAAGCCCATGACCTTGCCGAGGCCGAACCAGCCTTCTTCGGCGCGCTTCACCTTGCGCCGCCGCTTCGGCGCCTCGGCCGGCGTGTCGTTAGGCCAAGCTGCCTTGAGGACGTCGGCTGAGGACAGCTCGCCGCGGCCGACGGCGGCAATCACGTCTTCCGTGGTCTTCTGTGAAAGCCGCCCTAACGCCTGGGCGATGGCCTCCTCGCTGTAGCGCTTGCCGCGCCGGGTGAAGGCGCGCTCGAGAATTTCGCGGCCGAGCTTGCCATATTGGGCGCGCGCCGCATCGCGCGTCGCGCGCCTGATCGCCGAGCGCGCCTTGCCGGTGACGGCGAGGCTTTGCCAGGCCGACGGCGGCGCCTGCACCTCTGAAGTTATGATCTCCACCTCATCCCCGTTCCTGAGCTCGGTAACGAGCGGCATGGGCCGCCCATTGATCTTGCAGCCGACGCACGTGTTGCCGATGTCGGTGTGGACGGCATAGGCGAAGTCGATGGGGTTGGCGCCGCGCGGCAGCGCGATCAGCCTGCCCTTAGGGGTGAAGCAGAACACCTGATCCTGGAACAGCTCGAGCTTGGTGTGCTCGAGAAACTCCTCCGGGTTGTCGCCTTCGAGCAGCATGTCGACGAGATGCCTGAGCCAGCGATAGGCGTTGCTCTCATGGCTCGGCAACACACCGTTCTGCGACCCTGAACCGATGGCCAAGTCCTTGTAGAGCGCATGAGCCGCCACGCCATATTCGGCGACGGAATGCATCCGCTCGGTGCGGATCTGCAGCTCGGCGCGCTGATGACGCGGGCCGACGATCGTGGTGTGGATCGACTGGTAGTCGTTTTGCTTCGGGCTCGAAATGTAGTCCTTGAAGCGGCCGGGGACGGCATGCCAGGTGGTGTGCACCACGGCGAGCGCCCGGTAACAGTCCTCGACCTCCTCCACCACGATGCGGAAGGCGTAGATGTCGGAGAGCTGCTCGAGCGATATCTGCTTGCGCTCCATCTTGCTCCAGATGGCGTAAGGCTTCTTCTCGCGGAAGGCGACGACCGCCGGTACCTTTGCTTCTTCGAGCTTCTTGCGCAGCGCGTTCTCGATTTCCTCGATCAGGCCCTGATTGCGCTCGCGCAGCATCTTGAGGCGATCGACGACGGCGGCGTAGCCCTCAGGGTTGAGCCAGCGAAAAGCATGGTCCTCGAGCTCTTCGCGCAGCCATTGCATGCCCATGCGCCCGGCGAGCGGCGCGTAGATCTCCATGGTCTCCTCGGCGATGATCTTGCGCTTGGCGGGCTTCATTGCGCCAAGCGTGCGCATGTTGTGTAAGCGATCGGCGAACTTGACCAGCAGCACGCGGATGTCGCTCGAGATGGCGAGCAGCAGCTTGCGGAAGTTCTCGGCCTGCTCGGCCTTCTTGGTGACGAGGTCGAGCTTCTTGATCTTGGTGAGGCCGTCGACCAGAGAGCCGATCTCGGCGCCGAACAGCGCGTCGATCTCGCTGCGCGTGGTGCCGGTATCTTCGATGGTGTCGTGCAGCAGCGCGGTGGCGATGGTGGCGTCGTCGAGCCGCATCTCGGCGAGGATGGCGGCTACTTCCAGCGGATGGGAGAAGAACGGAGCACCCGAGGCTCGCTTCTGATTGCCGTGCGCCTTCATGGCATAGACATAGGCGCGGTTGAGCAACGCCTCATCGGCGTCGGGCTCGTAGCTCTTCACCCGCTCGACCAGCTCATACTGTCTGGTCATGGCGCGACTCTCATGAAGGCGCGACAATGCGACCCAGCATTGTGGGCGTGGGCTAGATCAGCGCGAGCGGGGTCCCGCATTGGAGCCATCTGACGGCGCCTGGCTCGCCATCCTGCGCAACAGCTCCTCCTCGGTCATCTTGTCGATCGCGTTGTCAGTCGACTGATCGTCCTGGCCGAGGATCGGCATTCTCGTGTCCGCCGAGAGCATAGGCACGGCTTCTGCTTCAGGCTCATCCACTTCGACATATTTCTGCATGGAGTGGATGAAGTCTTCCCTAAGGTCGTCGCAGGCGATCTTCTTGTCGGCGATCTCGCGCAGGGCTACGACCGGGTTCTTGTCGTTGTCGCGCTCCACCGCGATCTGGGCGCCGGCCGAGATGGTCCGGGCGCGATGGCCGGACAGCAGCACAAGCTCAAAACGGTTGGGAATCTTGTCGATGCAGTCCTCGACGGTAACGCGAGCCATCAGCAAATCCTTGTGTCGGTAAGAGGAGGTTTTCCCTTATTTAGGCGGTTCGCCCCGGCCTGGCAAGGTAAAGCGAGGGGAAGAGCGCCTCAGGGGAGGCGTTTCAGTACGCTGCCCTGCCCCTGCTTCTTCACAAGCCGCCACAACTCCTCGGCGCTAAGGTTCAGGACCGGATGGCGCCAATAGGGGGCAATGTCGTGCAGCGGCCTGAGCACAAAGGGCCGGAGCTCGAGCTGGGGATGGGGCAGGACAAGCGGCCTGACCCGCGCCCGCGGCATCGTTTTGCGGCTGCCAGACCAATTCAGGGTCATGCCCTTATAGTCGATGATATCGAGGTCGAGCGTGCGCGGGCCCCAGGGGCGCCCCCCTCGCCGCCCGGCTCGTGCCTCGATCTGCTTCAAGAGGCGCAACAGGGCCGGCGCCGGCAGGCTGGTGGCAAGGAGCGCCACCTGGTTAACGAAAGGCGGCTGACGCGCCGCGCCCATGGCGGCCGTCTCGTAAAGGTCGGACACAACCTCGACCGTGATGCCTCGCTGCTTCAGTTCGCGAAGCGCCCGCTTCAACGTCTCGGCTGGACTTCCCCATGGTCCGGGAGAATTGGCACCAAGCCCTACCAGGACTTTCCCGTGGGCGTTCGATTGCGCACTCACCGTCTCGTTCCTATGTTTCTTGTGCAGCCCAGAGCCGCATCGCCTGAAGGCTGCTCGTTCCTTGCATCGATATTGTTAACGGTAGGACTCACAATGCATTTCTATCCGACCGAGCGCGTCGCTCTCTTCATCGACGGCGCCAATCTCTATGCTACCGCCAAGTCTCTCGGCTTCGACATCGACTATAAGCGGCTACTTGCGCTGTTCAGCACTAAAGGGCAGCTCATCAGGGCGCTTTACTATACGGCTCTCGCCGAGGAGCAGGAGTATTCCTCGATCAGGCCGCTGATCGATTGGCTCGACTATAACGGCTACACCATGGTGACTAAGCCGACCAAGGAGTTCACCGACGCTACCGGCCGACGCAAGATCAAGGGCAACATGGACATCGAGCTTGCCGTCGACGCCATGGAGCTGGCTGAGCACCTCGATCATATCGTGCTCTTCTCTGGCGACGGCGATTTCCGCTCGCTGGTCGAGGCATTGCAGCACAAGGGTAAGCGGGTCAGCGTGGTCTCGACGCTCGCCACCAATCCGCCCATGGTGGCCGACGAGTTACGCCGGCAGGCCGACCAGTTCATCGACCTTGCGCATATGCAAAGCGAGATCGGTCGCGATCCGGCCGAACGCGCCCAGCGCGAGCAGCGGCGGAGGCCAGAGCCGCTCGATGAGTTCGACTCGGAGGATCTGATCGAAACCTGAGCGGCAGAGCTTGCCGAGCCCAATGCCTCATGCCCACAAGACGCGCGCGACAACGCCGGAAGCCGCTCCTGATTGCCCGCTCTGTCCGCGGCTTGTCTCCTTCCGGGCGGCCAACAGGACCGCCCATCCAGATTGGTTCAACGGCGCGGTTCCATCCTTCGGGCCCGATTCAGCCAAGCTCCTTGTCGTCGGGCTCGCGCCGGGATTGAAGGGCGCCAATCGCACTGGGCGGCCCTTCCTCGGAGACTATGCCGGTGAGCTGCTCTACCGCACTCTGCTCAAGGTTGGGCTCGCCCACGGGGCTCACGATCCGGCGAAGCCCGAGGCGCTCACGCTCACCGATTGCATGATCACCAACGCGGTGCGCTGCGTGCCGCCGGCCAATAAGCCGACCCCGAGCGAGATCGCCCATTGCCGAAATTTCCTCGAGGGGCGGATCGCCGCCCTCCCCGGCTTGCGCGCTATCCTGGCGCTTGGCCGCATCGCCCATGACAGCACGCTCGATGCTTTGGGATCGAAGCGCCGCGACTATCCCTTTTCCCACGGCGCACGTCATGAGCTCAAGGGCGGATTGGTGCTCTTCGACAGCTATCACTGCTCGCGCCAGAACACGAACACCGGAAGGCTGACCACACCGATGTTCGAGGCGGTGCTGACCGGTATCGTAAATGAGCTCCGCGGCGGAAAGCGCCGCTGAGAGTGTTGCTGCAGCAAGGCTTCTCGGGCATTCTGACTTGGGGATGCGGGCACGCCTTGGAGGAGAGGCTCATGGCCGCGTTGGAGATCTCGCCGACCAAGATCGGCTACGTGATCGTCAAGGCGCGCGAATGCGCGGCAAAGGTCGCAGCCTGGGACGACGGCGCCACCTCGGATCACGATGCCGATTCGATTCTTGAATCCTTCAGCGACGACGCGACGCGTGAGCAGCTCAAGGCATTCATCCGCGATCTGAACGAGGACGAGCAGGCGGGCCTCGTGGCGCTCGCCTGGATCGGCAGAGGCTCCTTCGGGCCGGAGGAGCTCGACGAGGCGCTCGACACCGCACGCACCGAGCATGTTAACCGCACCGAGGAATACCTGCTCGGCATGCCGATGCTTGCCGACTATCTCGAGGAAGGGTTGGAGCGGCTCGGCTATTCGGTCGAGGACGCCGAGGACGACGTTCTCTAGGACCGGCCCTCGTTTCTGAACCATCGCAACACTTCTCTCGCGTGCGACGCAGGGTCTGGCACAGGATGGAACACGTGTTCGATCGCGCCTGACGAGACAATCAGAGTGAGTCTTTTCAGATAGCTCTCTCCGCCGGTTGCGAAACTGGGCAAGGTTAGCTTGGCGGCCATGCGGCCTTCGGCATCGCTCAGGATCGGAAAGGGAAGGCGCAAGCGGAGAGCCATTTCCCGCTGCCAACCAGTTGCCTGATTACTGAGGCCGAACAGTCCGACATTGAGCGCCGCGAAGTCGGGGCTGAGGTCGCGAAACCCTTCGAGCTCCGGAGTCGAGCCATGGGCGCCAGGTATATCGTCCCAGTTCGGCGGATTGGCATGGCCAGGCCGTCCGGTCCACGGATAGACGATGAGAACGCTTCGGCTAGGAACCTCGGCAAGGCAAGTGTCCCCGCCGGTCGTTGCGGGGAGAGACACGCGCGGCAGCACCAGGCCAGGCTTGAGGTGCTTCGTATTGTTCACGCGGACACCATTTAGGGCATCACCCCGGCGAAAGCCGGGGTCCAATTTTTCTTTCGCGGCGGCGCGAGCTGGATACCGGCTTCCGCCGGTATGACGACACCCCTACCCCTTGTCGCGCATCAAGCGGCCTTTCTGCCGGTCCCAATCGCGCTTCTTCTCGGTCTCCCGCTTGTCGTGCAGCTTCTTGCCCTTGGCGAGGCCGAGCAGGACCTTAGCTAGCCCGCGCGCGTTGAAATAGAGCTTGAGCGGCACGACTGTCATCCCCTGCCGTTGGATCGCGCCCACCAGCCTGTCGAGCTCGCGCTTGTGCAACAGGAGCTTGCGTGGTCGCGT
>DATFVP010000111.1:0-5670 GCA_035260285.1 Methyloceanibacter sp. | reverse complement strand
CTTCTGTCGCTTCCGCCAGCTCGACGCCGGCACCTTCCTCGAACAGCTTCTCGGCGGTGAGCCTCGCGGCAATTGCCTCTTCTTCAGCCTCGTCCATCGCCTTGCCGGTGACCTGCTCGCCGCGAGCCTGGCGCGCCGCCTCGTCGGGAGAGCGGGCGACATTGATGATCACATGCGGCTCGACCTCGGCATGCAGCCCAATTCGCACATCGTGTAGGCCGAGCGTCTTGATCGGCCGGTCGAGCAAGACCTGGCGCCGCTCGATGGAAAAGCCGCCCTCCGTTACCGCCGTAGAGATGTCGCGGGTGGTGACGGAGCCGTAGAGCTGACCTGAATCGCCGGCCTGACGTAGGATGATGAAGCTTTTCCCCTGCAGCCGCTCGGCGACCGCGCTCGCTTCAGATTTCAGCTCGAGATTGCGCGCTTCGAGTTGCGCACGCTCTTTATCGAAGCGATCGCGGTTCGCCTTGGTGGCGCGGAGCGCCTTGCCTTGGGGCAGGAGGAAGTTCCGGGCGAAGCCGTCCTTGACATTGACGACGTCGCCCATCTGGCCGAGCCGGCCGATGCGCTCAAGTAGAATGACTTGCATTTCCAAGCTCCTGTTCTGTTCGATTGATCAATCCGGACCTGGGGGCTGGCCGCGCGTGGCGGCGCGCTCGCGCAGGCGAAGCATGGGCTCGCTCAAGCCCAGAATGGCGACCGCGATGGCAACCCAACCAAGAAGCAAGATGCCGACATAGACGGCAGCGAGCAGCAGACTGCGAAACGGCATGCCGCGGCTGAAGGCGTGCAGCACGGCGAGACCCTGCAGCACATAGGCGAAGAGCAGCGCGCCGGCGAAACCGGTGGCGAGTAGTCCGGCCATCCCAGGCAGGAAGGACGCCACAAGGCTTGCGGTGAAGGCGAGGAAGAAGGCGTTGGGGATCTCGATGTCGTCGAGTTTCGGCCAGGGGCGGAGGGAACGCCCTGAGGCTGACACGATGATGCCGGCGAGCCAGAGGTTGAACTGCGCGATGCTCTGCCAGACGATGGCGAAGGCCGCCGGCAAGGTACGCGCGAGGACCGTGCTGAGCCCGCCGATGGTGCTGTCATTGATAACGGACCCGTCGCGGTCGAGCTCTTTCAACGCACTGTTCTGCAGAAGCTCCTTGATCGAGTCGCGATAGGAGTCGACGTCGTAGCCGAGCGTCAGCACCATCACGGCGGCGAGCACTCCGGCGATCGCGGCGGTCCATCCGACCAGCCGTCCGATCGGATACCATTCAAGCGCACCGGTCGCTTCGCCTAGCGGCCCGATCAGCGGACGCGACATCAGGGCGAGATAGCAAAGCGCGGCAAGCGGCACGGCGATTGCGCCGGCGAACACGGCACCTGCCGCAAGCCCGAGCACGCTCACGGCTACAACACTGCCGGAGAGCGCGGCAATTGCTGCCGCAAGCCAACCCCATCCAAGTCCGGCAAGGCAAATCGGCAGGGGAGCGAGGTAGAAAAGGACGCCGGCAAGCGCGGTCGCCGTCGCCGCAGAGGCGAACAGGGCTGCGGCCACGAGGCCCGCACCGGCGCCGATGAGAAGAACTGCCATCGTCTGCGCTGTCCCGGCTCTTGTTAGGAGCGGTTAGGGACGACGAGCCGTCCCAACCTCTGGCGTTGGGCTGGGGCGCGGCGATTGCCGCGGCGAAAGCCCCTTACTGAATCAAATAGGGCAACAGGCCCAGAAACCGCGCCCGCTTGATCGCGCGGGCGAGTTCACGCTGCTTCTTGGCGGAAACCGCGGTGATCCGGCTTGGCACGATCTTGCCGCGCTCCGAAATGTAGCGCTGCAGGAGCTTCACGTCCTTATAGTCGATCTTTGGCGCTTTATCGCCGGAGAACGGACAAGTCTTGCGCCGGCGGTAGAAGGGGCGGCGCGCGGCGCCTTGGGTCATGCTCATCACTCGTCCTCCCCGGTGTCGGTTACGCTGGGCTCGACATCGTCACTGCCCGATTGGGTGTCGCGCGGTCCGAAGTCGCGATCCCGATCGCGGTCCCTGCGCGGGCCGCGCCGGTCGCCCCTGTCGCCGCGGTCGAAGCGTTCACCCCGGTCGCCACGGCCCTCGCGCTCATCGCGGTCCGCGCGGCGCATCATCGGCGAGGGTCCTTGCTCGTGCTCGTCGACCCTGACGGTAAGAAAGCGAATGACGTCGGTAGAGAGGCGCATCTGACGCTCGAGCTCTGCCACCGCGGCGGGCGGCGCGTCGATGTTCAACAGCGAGAAATGCGCCTTGCGATTCTTCTTGATGCGGAAGGTGAGGCCCCTGAGCCCCCAATATTCGGTCTTGCCGACGCTTCCGCCGCCGCCCTCGATGATGTTGCGAAAGTCCTGCACCAGGCCTTCGACCTGCTGTGCGGAGATGTCCTGGCGAGCCAGGAACACATGCTCATAAAGTGGCATGGACTGCCTTTCCTTCGTTTCAAGCTCCGGCGCGAAGCCTCTCATGGGCCCTTGAAGGAAAGGCCCAAGAAGACAACCCTTGGGAGCGGAGACAGGGGAGACCGGCTCATGCCTGCCGCTTCAAGCGAAGCGGCTCTCCTTTCAGCCTCCGACCGGAGCGGTTTCGAGCGCGCTTTATACGGTTTTGCTGGCGCTTTGCAAGGGCTGCGAGCGCGATCAGGGGACGTCACCGGGCTTTTGCGGCACTGCCCTCGACGTACACCCCACGGGCTTGCTGTCCTTCAACGAATAGGCAAGGCAGTTGTCGTTCGAATAAACCTCGATCACTTCGAGCTTGGCGATAGGCGCATCGGCGTACGACACCTCGATCGTCACCGGCGTCAGCACCTGAGTTGTCACCTCCTGCGGCGGACGGCCGCGAGCGTCAAAGGCGAAAATGCGGTCGTTGGGATCGCCCATGCGGGACACAAGCTGCAGCTCCGTGTAGCCGGGCGCCGGCGCCATCGCGTTTACGGCAACGGAGACGGTGCCAGCGGCCGCAGAGGCGGTCACATCGTCGATATGAGACAAGGTCGCCAAAGCCGGGTCAGGCGGAGCTTTCGACTTCCACGGCCAAGGCTGTGGGGCCGCGGCGAAAACGGGCGCGGCGACAACGAGGGCAATGACGGCGAGTAGTGCGTGAAAGCGGTACATTCCGGGCCTCCGGAAGGATTCTATCGGTGAAACAGGGTTCTGGGGGCAAAAAGTTGCAAAACTGATTCCTCCTTCTCGGCGCGAGCAGAACCCGGCGTTCCCAGGCCTCGGCCAGCTTGACAGGCTCAAGGCAAACAGTGTCTTTGGCCCGACTTCAGCGGCAGGGAGCTCTCCTCTAGATGAGCATCGCTTTCGTTTTTCCCGGGCAAGGGAGTCAGGCCGTCGGCATGGGCGCGGAGCTCGCCAAGGCTTACGCGCCAGCGCGTGCCGTGTTCGCCGAGGTCGACGAGGCGCTCGGTCAGTCGCTCTCGACTTTGATCTGGGTGGGGCCTGAGGATCAGCTCACCCTGACCGAGAACGCCCAGCCAGCCTTGATGGCGGTCTCGCTTGCCGTCATTCGCGTGCTGGAGGCCGAGAAAGGACTCTCGCTCAAGGAAAGTGTGGCCTTCGTCGCCGGACATTCGCTCGGCGAATATTCGGCGCTCGCGGCCGCTGGAAGCTTGAGCCTTGCCGATACCGCTCGCCTGCTCAAGACGAGGGGGCAGGCCATGCAGGCGGCGGTCCCAGTGGGCGAGGGGGCGATGGCAGCCCTGCTGGGGGCTGATTTGTCCCAGGCGCAAGAGCTTGCCAAGGCTGCAAGCGAGGGCGAGGTCTGCTCCGCGGCCAACGACAATGCCCCTGGCCAAGTGGTGATCAGCGGCACGCGGACTGCGATCGAGCGGACCGTGGCGCTCGCCCCGAAATTTGGCGCTCGCCGTGCCGTGCTACTTCCGGTCAGCGCTCCCTTTCACTGCGCGCTGATGCGGCCAGCCGCCCAAGTTATGCAGGAGGCCCTGAGCGAGGTGAAGATCTCGGCGCCTTCGATGCCTCTCGTCGCCAATGTGCTTGCCTCAGCCATCAGCGATCCCGAAGCCATCCGCTCCCGTCTCATCGAGCAGGTGACCGGCATGGTGCGGTGGCGTGAGTCGATACTCTATCTGCGCGACCAAGGCGTCGATAGTCTTTATGAGATTGGCGCCGGCCGAGTGCTCACCGGGCTCGCGCGCCGGTTCGAAGGTTTCGAGGCGCGCTCCGTTGGCACGCCCGAGGAGCTCGAAGCTGCAGCCACGGCGCTTCAGGCTCGTGACGCGTAAGAGGAGGAGTGCTTCATGTTCGATTTGACCGGCAAGGGCGCGCTGGTAACCGGTGCCACCGGAGGCATCGGCGGGGCGATCGCCGAGTCGTTGCATGCGCAGGGCGCCATGGTGGCCATCTCCGGTACTCGCGCCGAGCGCCTCAACGAGCGCGCCGCCAAGCTTGGCTCGCGCGCCGTGGCCCTACCTTGCGATTTGCGCGACCGTGCGGCAGTCGTGAAGCTCGCCGAGGACGCCGAGAAGGCTCTCGGCCAGGTCGACATTCTGGTCAACAATGCCGGCATCACCCACGACAATTTGTTTATGCGTATGAAGGATGAGGAATGGGACGACGTCATCGCCGTCAACCTCACCTCTGTGTTCGTGCTCACCCGCGGCGTGTTGCGCGGCATGATGCGGCGCCGCGCAGGGCGTATCGTCAACATCGCCTCGATCTCTGGCGTGCTCGGCAATCCGGGGCAGGGGAACTATGCAGCCTCAAAGGCTGGACTGGTCGGCATGACCAAATCGCTGGCGCGCGAGGTGTCGAGCCGTGGCATCACCGCCAATTGCATCGCTCCAGGCTTTATCTCCACCCCTATGACCGACGCCCTGACCCCTAAGCAGACCGAGGCCATCGCCGCGGCGATTCCGGCTGCCAAGTTCGGAAAACCTGAGGATATCGCGGTGGTGGTGGTGTTCCTGGCAAGCGAGGAGGCCGGCTACATCACTGGCGAGACGGTGCATGTGAATGGCGGCATGGTGATGGTTTGAGCCCTTCTACCGCAAGGACCTGGCAGGGTGGCCGGAGCGGCCCCGGCAGGCTCGACTCAGCCTCTTCAGGCCTGCTGGCAAAGGCCCGGAAAGTGTGTTACCCAAACGGCCGCTCTGTGAAGCTCTATGGGGGCTTGACAAAGACAATCCTCCTCGCGTTCAAACCCTGTGACTTGCCGCTCTAGGGTGCGTTAGGCCGTGAGCCGAGACCGGGGGACGTGCGAGGCCTAAGGACGAAGAAGGAAACGGTGAGGCGGACATGAGCGATATCTCGGAGCGCGTAAAGAAGATCGTAGTGGAGCATCTCGGCGTCGAGGCCGACAAGGTCACCGACAGTGCGAGCTTCATCGACGATCTTGGGGCCGACAGCCTCGACACGGTCGAGCTGGTCATGGCCTTCGAGGAAGAGTTTGGCTGCGAGATTCCTGACGATGCCGCAGAGACTATTCTGACCGTGGGCGACGCCATCAAGTTCCTGGAGAAGAACACGGCCGCCTGATCCTTCTTGCTCGTCGCGCGCTTGAGCCGTCCAGCGTCGTTGTAAGCTTAGGCCATACGGCTCGATCACCGATTCTCAACGAGGATCACGCGAAAGCGTTAGATGCGACGTGTCGTCATCACAGGTCTTGGTCTCCTTTCGCCGCTCGGCTGCGGCGTTGA